>NZ_JACARU010000003.1:0-105838 GCF_013386425.1 Cedecea sp. P7760
AAGAAATGCAATTTATCTTTACAGAACAATGTATAAGCGATATGGCATTTTATAAAAATAGAAAAACAAAATAACTTATAATTTGATTTTTGTTAGCATTATTAACTGCCTTGTTCTTTGTGAATGATGCTATTCACTGCCTCTGGCGCTTTCCTGAGTGAGAGGTGCTGCTGGCGTAAGTCGGTTGTCGACAAACATAAGGAAAAATTAATATTCATGGCTGAAACATTAAGAGATTAATGACAGGTTAGTTAAAGAGATGTATATCAAAAGGCTGGCTGGTGTAATAGATAAATACCTGGGCAATTATTAAGGGTCTTTTATTATAGCTTGTGGGTGACTTCAAAAAACGTTGTGAATAATCAACAAGCGGGGAACCACAAAAAGAGAATGAGATCAGATAATCAGCAATAAGTGTTATAAAACATAGTGTTTTAATGTAAGATAGACTACGAAAAATGGTAGGTTTTTGATGCCGATGAGGCACGTCAGTCCTGTGTCTTAGCCGGCGTTGTTAAATATTACTATTATTATTCAACTGGTTGTGTGGTCAGGCCGGTTTATGCCTCCCGTCGTGTTTCAACCCGTTAAATAATCATATAAAAGCTTATTAAAAGTCGTTTCTTGAACCTGATTTACAATTATTACCCAGTTTTAAAATACTGAACTGGTACGATGAGTCGGTGATTTGTATCTTATCCTGACCTGAATAATATCCCATTGGGTCATGTTTCAGATAATTGAGCATGTCCGGGAATAAAAAAATAACAAACAGAAGCGCCGCTAACGTATGGCGGCCAGGACTACCGGAGACATTCGGTAAAAGGAATTGCTTTATCTCTTTGATAAATCATAGCAATACAACCAGGGCAGACTCGAAAGAGCAACCTATTAGTGAATAAATTATGATTAACGCAAATCGTCCGATACTGAACCTCGACCTCGATCTGCTGAGGACATTCGTTGCGGTCGCCGATCTCAATACCTTTGCCGCCGCGGCGGCTGCGGTGTGCCGCACTCAATCCGCTGTAAGCCAACAAATGCAGCGCCTTGAGCAATTAGTCGGGAAAGAGCTTTTTGCACGACATGGCCGTAATAAACTGCTAACCGAGCACGGTATTCAACTGCTGGGTTACGCGCGTAAAATCCTTCGCTTCAATGATGAAGCCTGCTCTTCGCTGATGTTTAACAACCTGCAGGGGTCGTTAACGCTCGGCGCGTCCGATGAAACGGCGGATACCATTTTGCCGTTCCTGTTAAACCGCATCAGCTCGGTGTATCCGAAGCTGGCGCTGGACGTGAGGGTAAAGCGCAATCCGTTCATGATCGAAATGCTTAATCAGCATGAGGTCGATCTGGTGGTGACGACGTCCAATCCTTCTAACTTCGATTCGGTTGTGCTGCGAACCTCGCCAACGCTTTGGTACTGTGCAGCCGATTACGTTTTCCAGAGTGGGGAATCTTTGCCTCTGGTGATGTTGGACGATCCGAGCCCGTACCGCGATATGATGATAGAGCATCTTGATGCCAGCCAGACACCGTGGCGCATTTCATATGTTGCTTCCACGCTGGCGGCCGTACGTGCGGCAGTGAAAGCCGGGCTGGGCGTTACGGCAAGGCCTGTGGAAATGATGAGTCCTGAGCTTCGCGTTCTGGGGGCTTCGGAAGGGCTGCCGGTGCTTCCTGAAACCCAATATCTGCTGTGTAAAAACCCGGAAAGCGGCAATGAGCTGGCGCAGGCTATTTTCAGTGCGCTTGCGACGCCGACGAATCCATACCGGTTTGCGGCAGTGGGAAGTGAAGGCGACGATACGCTGCTGGTAGAAGGGGATTTTGAGTAGCCCCAGGTCGTTTAGTTAGTAACAAAATATTAAATGTAGAAAATGGGTCATTGGTGGTTTTTTTTGCGCCAATGGCCCATTTTTTATGCCTGATTTTTGCTATAGCACACAGCTCTTCATATTCTCTAATAAATTCAATGTATTAGTGAATTTCTGAATTTTGCGTATTTTATGTACAAAAACTTCGCGCAAAGGCCAGGTAATGTTAAAAAACGCATAACAATGTTGCTTCTTTTTGAAGTGGATTAACAAAAGCGTGTCTCAGATCAAGAAAATACTCCCTCTTGGGGGGAGGAATAGTTGAGATTTCCTGCCAAAATATAGGGGCTGTTTATTTTTTCACACGGAACGGACACGATTCACCCTCATCAAAATCTGGTCTTTACGCGAGTGCTGATGAGTTTTAACGCATTAAATGTTAATGAGTTGCTGTCGGTGTAAATTAATGTGTGGATACTTTTGTTAAAGTTGACAAAAGGTTATAGAAAGGAGTAAAAAACCCCATCAATTGGCTGCCTAAGCATTATTTCCGGTAGTTATTGTACGGTTGATTGTTCCTCCCCATGAATCGATGTGGCGTTCATCTGCCAACAAGAGCAGAGACTTTGGCGCCACTTTTGATGAGTAAGCAATGAGTATGTCAACATCCACTGAAGTTATCGCTCATCACTGGGCGTTCGCTGTCTTTCTTATTGTCGCCGTTGGCCTGTGCTGTCTGATGCTTGTCGGGGGCTGGTTCCTTGGCGGAAGAGCTAAGGCACGGCACAAAAACACCCCCTTCGAGTCGGGTATCGACTCCGTTGGTACGGCACGTCTTCGTCTCTCCGCCAAGTTTTACCTGGTCGCCATGTTCTTCGTTATCTTTGACGTGGAAGCCTTGTATCTCTACGCGTGGTCAACTTCTATCCGTGAAAGCGGCTGGATTGGCTTCGTCGAGGCCGCAATTTTCATTTTAGTGTTACTGGCTGGTCTGGTTTATCTGGTGCGCATCGGTGCGCTGGATTGGACTCCTGCGCGTTCGCGTCGTGAGAAAATGAACCCGGAAACCGACAGTCTCACTAACCGTCATACGCAGTAACAGCGAGGCAATAAGATGGACTATACGCTCACCCGCATAGACCCCAACGGTGAGAATGACCGTTATCCCCTGCAAAAGCAGGAGATCGTAACCGATCCCCTCGAACAAGAGATTAACCGCAGCGTTTACATGGGCAAGCTTGAGCATGCCATGCACGATGTGGTGAACTGGGGTCGTAAAAACTCAATCTGGCCATACAACTTTGGCCTTTCCTGCTGCTACGTAGAGATGGTGACGTCGTTTACCGCTGTGCATGACGTGGCGCGTTTCGGTGCAGAAGTTTTACGTGCTTCTCCTCGTCAGGCTGACCTGATGGTTGTGGCCGGTACCTGCTTCACCAAAATGGCTCCGGTAATCCAGCGCCTTTACGATCAGATGCTCGAACCTAAATGGGTTATTTCCATGGGTGCCTGCGCGAACTCTGGCGGCATGTACGACATCTATTCTGTTGTTCAGGGCGTCGACAAATTTATCCCGGTTGATGTTTACATTCCTGGCTGTCCACCGCGCCCGGAAGCGTACATGCAGGCGCTGATGCTGTTGCAGGAATCGATCGGTAAAGAGCGTCGCCCGCTATCGTGGGTTGTTGGCGATCAGGGTGTTTACCGCGCCAACATGCAGTCCGAGCGCGAGCGTAAGCGCGGCGAACGTATTGCCGTCACTAACCTGCGGACGCCAGACGAGATTTAATTAGCGCCTGCGGTCAGTGAGCGTCTTTGTATATCAATACTATAAAAGCAAAGGCACTGAACGCAGTCACCACAGAACCATTTGCAATGGTGAGAACTATGACCGATTTAACCGCGCAAGACGCCGCTATGCCAGCCTGGCAGACAAGGGATCACCTGGATGATCCGGTCATTGGCGAATTGCGTAACCGTTTTGGGCCGGATGCCTTCACCGTTCAGCCAACCCGCACCGGGGTACCCGTAGTCTGGGTTAAGCGCGAACAGTTACTGGAAGTGGTCGATTTCCTTAAGAAATCACCAAAACCCTACGTTATGCTGTTCGACCTGCATGGCATGGATGAGCGTCTACGCACACACCGCAACGGTTTACCGGCTGCGGATTTTTCCGTTTTCTACCACCTGATGTCCATTGAACGCAATCGCGACATCATGCTCAAGGTGGCGTTATCTGAAAACGATCTGAACCTGCCGACGCTGACGAAAATCTTCCCGAACGCCAACTGGTACGAGCGTGAAACCTGGGAGATGTTTGGCATCACCTTCAACGGCCACCCGCACCTGACGCGCATCATGATGCCGCCGACCTGGGAAGGCCACCCGCTGCGTAAAGACTACCCGGCGCGCGCCACCGAATTCGATCCGTTTATCCTGACTAAACAGAAAGAAGATCTGGAAATGGAAGCGCTGACCTTCAAGCCTGAAGAGTGGGGCATGAAGCGCAGCAGCGAGCATGAAGACTTCATGTTCCTGAACCTGGGGCCAAACCACCCCTCCGCACACGGTGCTTTCCGTATCATCCTGCAGCTGGACGGCGAAGAGATCGTCGACTGCGTACCGGATATCGGCTACCACCACCGTGGCGCAGAGAAAATGGGTGAGCGTCAGTCCTGGCACAGCTACATTCCGTATACCGACCGTATCGAATACCTCGGCGGCTGCGTCAACGAAATGCCTTACGTGCTGGCGGTAGAAAAGCTGGCCGGCATTGTGGTGCCGGAACGCGTTGAAGTTATCCGCGTTATGCTCTCCGAGCTTTTCCGCATCAACAGCCACCTGCTGTACATCTCTACCTTTATTCAGGACGTCGGCGCCATGACCCCGGTGTTCTTCGCCTTTACCGATCGTCAGAAAATCTACGATCTGGTGGAAGCGATTACCGGTTTCCGTATGCACCCGGCCTGGTTCCGTATCGGCGGCGTTGCACACGACCTGCCGAAGGGCTGGGAGCGGCTGCTGAAAGAGTTCCTCGAGTGGATGCCGAAGCGCCTGGATTCCTATGAGAAAGCCGCGCTGCGCAACACCATTCTGAAGGGCCGTTCTCAGGGCGTTGCTGCCTATACCGCGAAAGAAGCGCTGGAGTGGGGCACCACCGGTGCTGGCCTGCGTGCCACCGGTATCGACTTCGACGTGCGTAAGGCTCGTCCTTACTCTGGCTACCAGAACTTCGACTTCGAAGTGCCGGTCGGCGGCGGCATCAGCGACTGCTACACCCGCGTCATGCTGAAAGTTGAAGAGCTTCGCCAGAGCCTGCGCATCCTTGAGCAGTGCCTGAAAAATATGCCAGCCGGCCCGTTCAAAGCGGATCACCCGCTGACCACGCCGCCGCCGAAAGAGCGCACGCTGCAGCATATCGAAACCCTGATCACTCACTTCCTGCAGGTTTCGTGGGGCCCGGTTATGCCGGCCAACGAATCCTTCCAGATGATTGAGGCAACGAAAGGGATTAACAGTTACTACCTGACCAGTGACGCTAGCACCATGAGCTACCGTACCCGTATTCGTACCCCGAGCTTTGCGCACCTGCAGCAAATTCCGGCGGCGATCCGAGGCAGCCTGGTTTCTGACCTGATTGTCTATCTGGGTAGTATCGATTTTGTAATGTCTGATGTGGATCGCTAACTATGCACGATAACCAACAAAACCAGGCTGAGGCTTTTGAGCTGAGTGCGGCAGAGCGTGAGGCGATTGAGCACGAAAAACACCATTACGAAGATGCCCGTGCGGCCTCTATCGAAGCGCTGAAAATCGTTCAGAAACAGCGCGGCTGGGTGCCGGATGGTGCTATTTACGCTATCGCTGACGTGCTGGGTATTCCGGCAAGCGACGTAGAAGGCGTGGCGACATTCTATAGCCAAATCTTCCGCCAGCCGGTCGGCCGTCACGTGATTCGCTACTGCGACAGCGTGGTGTGCCATATCACCGGCTACCAGGGCATTCAGTCGGCGATTGAAGCCAAACTGAACATCAAACCGGGCCAGACCACGTTTGACGGCCGCTTCACCCTGCTGCCAACCTGCTGTCTGGGCAACTGCGACAAGGGGCCGACCATGATGATTGATGAGGACACTCACAGCCATCTGACGCCGGAAGCCATCCCTGACTTGCTGGAGCAGTATAAATGAAGACGATTATTCGTACTGCCGAAACGCATCCGCTGACCTGGCGTCTGCGTGATGACAAACAGCCTGTCTGGCTCGACGAATACCGCAGCAAAAACGGCTATGAAGGCGCGCGTAAGGCGCTGACCGCCATGGCACCGGATGAAATCGTTAATGCGGTAAAAGACGCCGGCCTGAAAGGGCGCGGCGGCGCGGGCTTTTCCACCGGTTTGAAGTGGAGCCTGATGCCAAAAGACGAGTCCATGAACATCCGTTACCTGCTGTGTAACGCCGATGAAATGGAGCCGGGCACCTATAAAGACCGCCTGCTGATGGAGCAACTGCCGCACCTGCTGGTGGAAGGCATGCTGATCTCCGCCTTTGCGCTTAAGGCTTACCGTGGCTACATCTTCCTGCGCGGTGAGTACATTGAAGCGGCCGTTCATTTGCGCCGCGCAATCGCTGAAGCCACCGAAGCGGGCCTACTTGGCAAAAATATTCTGGGTTCCGGGTTCGACTTCGAGCTTATCGTGCACACCGGGGCAGGGCGTTATATCTGCGGTGAAGAAACTGCGCTGATTAACTCCCTCGAAGGTCGCCGTGCGAACCCTCGTTCTAAGCCACCGTTCCCGGCATCAAGCGGCGTATGGGGTAAACCGACCTGTGTAAACAACGTCGAAACCCTGTGTAACGTGCCTGCGATTCTGGCTAACGGCGTTGAGTGGTACCAGGGCATTGGTGGCGGCATGAGTAAAGATGCCGGTACCAAGCTGATGGGCTTCTCCGGCCGCGTTAAAAACCCTGGCGTCTGGGAATTACCTTTCGGGACAACCGCCCGCGAGATCCTGGAAGAATACGCCGGCGGCATGCGTGATGGCCTGAAGTTTAAAGCCTGGCAGCCGGGTGGCGCGGGGACAGACTTCCTGACGGAAGCGCACCTCGATCTGCCGATGGAGTTTGAAAGTATTGGTAAAGCAGGCAGCCGTCTCGGTACGGCGCTGGCAATGGCGGTTGACCATGAAATCGGTATGGTGCCGCTGGTGCGTAACCTGGAAGAGTTCTTTGCCCGTGAATCCTGCGGCTGGTGTACACCGTGCCGCGATGGTCTGCCGTGGAGCGTAAAAATTCTGCGCGCGCTGGAGCGTGGCGAAGGGCAGCCGGGGGATATCGAAACCCTCGAGCAGCTGTGCCGCCACCTGGGACCGGGTAAAACCTTCTGTGCCCACGCGCCGGGTGCCGTAGAGCCATTGCAGAGTGCGATTAAATATTTCCGCGACGAATTCGAAGCAGGCATTGCCAAACAGGATTACGGGAATCTGCGTGCCATTAATGGCATTCAGCCGAACCTGTTAAAAACGCGCTGGTGATATCGCCCCCCACCCCGGCCCTCTCCCCTAAGGGGCGAGGGAGAAAGCGAAATCGGGTGAGGGTGCATTGCACAAGAATTTTTGATTAACGCCTGAAGTTATTCAGGCCAACTGGAAGCATGCTGACTATGGCTACGATTCATGTAGACGGCAAAGAATACGAGGTCAATGGGGCAGACAACTTGCTAGAAGCTTGTCTCTCCCTCGGTCTTGATATTCCTTATTTTTGCTGGCATCCGGCGCTGGGCAGCGTCGGTGCTTGCCGCCAGTGTGCGGTGAAGCAATATCAGAACGCGGAAGACACCCGTGGGCGCCTGGTGATGTCCTGTATGACACCGGCCTCCGACGGGACCTTCATCTCTATTGATGATGGCGAAGCGAAACAGTTCCGTGAAAGCGTTGTGGAGTGGTTGATGACTAACCACCCGCACGACTGTCCGGTCTGTGAAGAGGGCGGTAACTGCCACCTGCAGGATATGACCGTCATGACCGGTCATAGCTTCCGTCGCTATCGCTTTACCAAGCGTACTCACCGCAACCAGGATCTCGGTCCGTTCATCTCTCACGAAATGAACCGCTGTATCGCCTGTTACCGCTGCGTGCGTTACTACAAAGACTACGCTGACGGTAAAGATCTGGGCGTTTACGGCGCGCACGACAACGTCTACTTCGGTCGCCCGGAAGACGGCACGCTGGAAAGCGAGTTCTCCGGTAACCTGGTAGAAATTTGCCCGACCGGCGTATTCACCGACAAAACGCACTCCGAGCGCTACAACCGTAAATGGGATATGCAGTTCGCACCGAGCATCTGTCAGCAGTGCTCGCTGGGCTGTAACACCAGCCCGGGTGAACGTTACGGTGAGCTGCGTCGTATCGAAAACCGCTACAACGGCACCGTGAACCACTACTTCCTGTGTGACCGCGGCCGCTTCGGTTACGGTTACGTCAACCTGAAGGACCGTCCGCGTCACCCTATTCAGCGCCGTGGCGATGACCTCATTACCCTGAACGCCGAGCAGGCGATGCAGGGCGCTGCGGATATCCTGCGTCAGTCGAAGAAAGTGATCGGCATCGGTTCTCCGCGTGCGAGCGTGGAAAGCAACTTCGCTCTGCGTGAGCTGGTTGGGGCCGACAACTTCTACACGGGCATTGCGGCCGGTGAGCAGGCTCGCCTGCAGCTGATGCTGAAAGTGCTGCGTGAAAGCGGCGTTCATACTCCTGCTCTGCGTGAAATCGAATCTTATGATGCGGTGCTGATTCTGGGCGAAGATGTTACCCAGACCGGCGCTCGTGCTGCACTGGCCATTCGCCAGGCGGTAAAAGGGAAGGCGCGTGAAATGGCGGCGGCACAGAAAGTTGCTGACTGGCAGATCGCCGCAATCCTGAACATCGGTCAGAACGCTAAGCACCCGCTGTTTGTCACCAACGTGGACAGCACCCGCCTGGATGATATCGCCGCATGGACTTACCGCGCGCCGGTTGAAGATCAGGCTCGTCTTGGTTTTGCGATTGCCAATGCGCTGGACAGCAACTCTCCGGCCGTTGAGCTGGACCGCGACCTGAAGAATAAAGTCGACGTCATCGTTCAAGCCCTGGCCGGCGCGAAGAAGCCGCTGATTGTTTCCGGGACTAACGCCGGTAGCGAAGCGGTAATTCAGGCTGCGGCCAACGTGGCTAAAGCGCTGAAAGGCCGCGGTGCGGACGTCGGCGTAACCATGATTGCCCGTGCGGTTAACAGCGTTGGCCTCGGCATGATTGGCGGCGGTTCTCTGGAAGAAGCCCTGAGCGAGCTGGAAAGCGGTGCTGCCGATGCGGTAGTGGTGCTGGAAAACGATCTGCATCGCCATGCTTCAGCCGCCCGCGTAGATGCTGCGCTGAGCAAAGCTCCTCTGGTGATGGTTATCGACCATCAGCGTACGGACATCATGGACAAAGCCCATCTGGTCCTGTCCGCGGCGAGCTTCGCTGAAAGCGACGGTACGGTCATTAACAACGAAGGTCGCGCCCAGCGCTTCTTCCAGGTTTATGACCCGGCTTACTACGACACCAGCGTAACGATGTTCGAAAGCTGGCGCTGGCTGCACTCGCTGCACAGCACCGTGCAGAGCCGCGACGTTGACTGGACGCAGCTAGACCACGTGATCGACGCCTGCGTGAAGGCATTGCCTCAGATGGCCGGTATCAAAGAAGCCGCGCCTGATGCTTCCTTCCGTATCAAAGGCCAGAAGCTGTCTCGTTCTCCTATCCGTTCGAGCGGACGTACCGCCATGCGCGCCAACATCAGCGTGCATGAACCGCGTCAGCCACAGGATAAAGACACGATGTTCGCCTTCTCTATGGAAGGGAACAACAGCCCGCTGGCCGACCGTCAGCAGATTCCGTTTGCCTGGGCTCCAGGCTGGAACTCCCCGCAGGCATGGAACAAATTCCAGGCTGAAGTGGGCGGCCATCTGCGTCACGGCGATCCGGGCGTACGCCTGATTGAAGCCTCTGAAACGGGTCTGGATTACTTCACTTCCGTGCCGGATACCTTCCACGCGGAAGAGGGCAAATGGCGCATCGCACCGTACTACCACCTGTTTGGTAGCGACGAGATGTCCCAGCGCTCTCCGGTATTCCAGAAGCGTATGGTTGAGCCGTACATCAAGCTGAACCCGGCCGATGCCGCGAAGCTTGGCGTTAACGCCGGGAGCCTGATCTCCTTCAGCTACGAAGGCCAGACGCTGAGTCTGCCGCTGCAGCTGTCCGAAGGTTTGGTTGCAGGGCAGGTAGGTCTGCCGATGGGGATGCCGGGGATTGCGCCAGTGCTTGCCGGTGCTCGTCTTGAAAATCTGCAGGAGGCTGCGCAATGAGCTGGCTGACACCGGAAGTTATCGACATTCTGCTGAGCATCCTCAAAGCGGTTGTCATTCTGCTGGTCGTGGTGACCTGTGGGGCATTCATGAGCTTCGGCGAACGCCGTCTGCTCGGTCTGTTCCAGAACCGCTATGGACCGAACCGCGTAGGCTGGGGTGGTTCACTCCAGCTGGTTGCGGACATGATCAAGATGTTCTTTAAAGAGGACTGGATCCCTAAGTTCTCTGACCGCGTGATATTTACTCTTGCGCCAATGATCGCGTTCACCTCGCTGCTGCTGGCCTTTGCCATTGTGCCGGTCAGCCCAAGCTGGGTGGTTGCGGATCTGAACATCGGGATCCTGTTCTTCCTGATGCTGGCGGGCCTGGCGGTTTACGCCGTGCTGTTCGCCGGCTGGTCCAGTAACAACAAATACTCCCTGCTTGGTGCGATGCGTGCTTCCGCGCAGACCCTGAGCTATGAAGTGTTCCTGGGGCTTTCCCTGATGGGCGTGGTGGCGCAGGCCGGTTCCTTTAATATGGCCGACATCGTCAACAACCAGGCCAATCTGTGGAACGTTATCCCGCAGTTCTTCGGCTTCGTGACCTTCGCGATTGCCGGCGTTGCGGTTTGCCACCGTCACCCGTTTGACCAACCGGAAGCCGAGCAGGAACTGGCCGATGGTTATCACATCGAATATTCCGGTATGAAGTTCGGTCTGTTCTTCGTTGGGGAATACATCGGCATCGTCACCGTGTCTGCGCTGATCGTGACGCTGTTCTTTGGTGGCTGGCATGGCCCGTGGTTACCGCCGTTCATCTGGTTCGCGCTGAAAACCGCGTTCTTCATGATGATGTTCATTTTGATTCGCGCCGCACTGCCTCGTCCGCGTTATGACCAGGTGATGTCCTTCGGTTGGAAAGTTTGCCTGCCGCTGACGCTTATCAACTTGCTGGTGACCGCCGCGGTCATTCTTTACCAGGCACCATAAGGGGTGAAAAAACCATGACATTGAAAGAGTTAGTGGTTGGTTTCGGCACCCAGGTACGCAGTATCTGGATGATCGGCATGCACGCTTTCGCCAAGCGCGAAACCCGCATGTATCCGGAAGAACCAGTGTATCTGCCGCCGCGCTACCGTGGCCGTATCGTGCTGACGCGCGACCCGGACGGTGAAGAGCGCTGCGTAGCCTGTAACCTGTGTGCGGTAGCCTGCCCGGTAGGCTGTATTTCCCTGCAGAAAGCCGAGATGCAAGACGGTCGTTGGTATCCGGAGTTCTTCCGTATCAACTTCTCTCGCTGCATCTTCTGCGGCCTGTGCGAAGAAGCCTGCCCGACCACCGCGATTCAGCTTACCCCGGACTTCGAACTGGGTGAGTACAAGCGCCAGGATCTGGTGTACGAGAAAGAGGATCTGCTGATTTCCGGTCCGGGCAAATACCCGGAATATAACTTCTACCGGATGGCAGGTATGGCAATCGACGGCAAAGATAAGGGCGAAGCGGAAAACGAAGCCAAGCCTATCGACGTCAAAGGCCTGTTACCTTAAGGAGTCAGGAATGGAATTCGCTTTTTATATCTGCGCCATTGTGGCCGTCCTGACGACCCTTCGGACGATTACTCACACCAATCCGGTGCATGCGCTGCTGTACCTGATCATCTCGCTGCTGGCGATCTCCGGGGTGTTTTTCTCCCTGGGGGCTTACTTCGCCGGTGCGCTGGAGATAATCGTCTACGCCGGGGCTATCATGGTGCTGTTCGTCTTCGTGGTAATGATGCTTAACCTCGGTAACGCGGTTCAGCAGCAGGAGCGCGAATGGCTGAAGCCGCAGCTGTGGATCGGGCCTGGTATCCTGTCTGCAATCCTGTTGGTGGTTCTGATTTACGCAATCCGCACCGTTAACGACCAGGGTATTGATGGTACTTCCATCGATGCGAAGCAGGTCGGTATCGCGCTGTTCGGGCCTTATGTTCTGGCGGTGGAGCTGGCCTCCATGCTGCTGCTGGCGGGCCTGGTCGTTGCGTTCCACCTGGGTCGTGAAGACCGTGTCGGCGAGGTGCTGAGCAATCGCCCTGCTGATATGGCCGTGAGAAGAAAAACGGAGGAGAACGTATGATCCCGCTGCAACATGGACTGATCCTCGCCGCCATTTTGTTCGTGCTGGGACTGACCGGTCTGGTCATTCGCCGCAACCTGCTGTTCATGCTGATCAGCCTGGAAGTGATGATTAACGCCGCCGCGCTGGCCTTCGTGGTTGCCGGCAGCTACTGGGGCCAGGCTGACGGTCAGGTGATGTATATACTCGCGATTAGCTTAGCTGCTGCCGAAGCCAGTATTGGCCTCGCGCTGTTACTGCAGCTCCATCGTCGTCGCCAGAATCTGAATATCGATTCAGTAAGTGAGATGCGTGGATGAACCTTCTCTGGTTAACCATTGTTCTGCCATTGATTGGCTTTTTACTGTTGGCATTCTCCCGCGGCCGCTGGTCAGAAAACCTGTCCGCAACCATCGGGATGGGCTCAGTAGGTCTGGCGGCGGTTGTCACCGCTATTGCCGGGGTTGATTTCTTTAACAACGGGCAGCAGGCGTTTACTCAGCCGCTGTGGACCTGGATGGCGGTCGGTGACTTTAACATCGGCTTCAACCTGGTGCTGGACGGCCTGTCCCTGACCATGCTTTCCGTGGTTACTGGCGTCGGCTTCCTGATCCACATGTTCGCTTCCTGGTACATGCGCGGCGAAGAGGGTTATTCCCGCTTCTTCGCCTACACCAACCTGTTCATCGCCAGCATGGTGGTTCTGGTTCTGGCCGATAACCTGCTGCTGATGTATCTCGGCTGGGAAGGCGTGGGCCTCTGTTCTTACCTGCTGATCGGTTTCTACTACACCGATCCGAAGAACAACGCGGCGGCTATGAAAGCTTTCGTGGTTACCCGCGTGGGGGACGTGTTCCTGGCCTTTGGCCTGTTCATTCTCTACAACGAGCTGGGTACGCTGAACTTCCGCGAAATGGTTGAGCTGGCGCCGCAGCACTTTGCTGCCGGTAACCAGATGCTGACCTGGGCAACCCTGATGCTGCTGGGCGGTGCGGTCGGTAAATCTGCACAGCTTCCGCTGCAAACATGGCTGGCGGATGCGATGGCGGGTCCAACCCCTGTTTCTGCGCTGATTCACGCGGCGACCATGGTAACCGCGGGCGTGTATCTGATTGCCCGTACCCACGGCCTGTTCCTGATGACCCCGGAAATTCTGCATCTGGTGGGTATCGTTGGTGCCGTTACGCTGGTGCTGGCAGGCTTTGCTGCGCTGGTACAGACCGACATCAAACGCGTACTCGCTTACTCCACCATGAGCCAGATTGGCTACATGTTCCTGGCGCTGGGCGTGCAGGCCTGGGATGCGGCAATCTTCCACCTGATGACCCACGCGTTCTTTAAAGCGCTGCTGTTCCTGTCATCCGGCTCGGTGATTCTGGCGTGCCACCACGAGCAAAACATCTTCAAGATGGGTGGCCTGCGTAAGTCCATTCCGCTGGTGTATGTCTGCTTCCTGGTCGGGGGCGCGGCGCTGTCCGCTCTGCCGCTGATTACCGCAGGCTTCTTCAGTAAAGATGAGATTCTTGCCGGTGCAATGGCGAACGGCCACATCAACCTGATGGTTGCGGGCCTGGTCGGGGCGTTCATGACCTCGCTGTACACCTTCCGCATGATTTTCATCACGTTCCACGGCGAAGAAAAAATTCACGCTCACGCAGGGAAGGGGATTACCCACCACCTGCCGCTGGTTGTTCTGCTGGTACTGTCCACCTTCGTTGGCGCCATGATTGTGCCACCGCTGCGCGGCGTCCTGCCGGAAACCACTGAACTTGCGCACGGCAGCGTGCTGACCCTGGAGATCATCTCCGGCGTCGTCGCCATTGCCGGTATCCTGATTGCCGCCTTCCTGTGGCTGGGCAAACGTACTCTGGTGACGTCGCTTGCGAACAGCGCACCGGGGCGTTTCTTCGGTACCTGGTGGTTCAATGCCTGGGGCTTCGACTGGCTGTACGACATGATTTTCGTCAAGCCGTTCCTCGGCATTGCGTGGCTGCTGCGTCGTGACCCGCTGAATGCGCTGATGAACATTCCGGCCATTCTTTCCCGCTTTGCTGGCCGCGGCCTGCTGGTGAGCGAGAACGGTTACCTGCGCTGGTATGTTGCGTCAATGAGCATCGGGGCCGTTGTGGTACTCGGCCTGCTGCTGGTTCTGCGTTAACAGGATTTCTTCCATCCCCCTCTCTCTGATGAGAGAGGGTCGGAGCGAGGTTTATTCCTCCTCTGGCGCTGGGAAGTGAGCGATGTTTAAGAATTATTTTGACTTAGGGACTCAAACGCCATGCTATTACCCTGGCTAATACTAATCCCCTTTATCGGCGGCTTCTTCTGCTGGCAGACCGAACGCTTCGGCGTGAAAGTGCCTCGCTGGATAGCGCTGATTACCATGGGGCTGACACTGGCACTCTCTCTGCAATTGTGGTTGCAGGGTGGCTACTCACTGACGCAGGCGGCGGGTTTGCCGCAGTGGCAGTCAGAATTTGTTCTGCCGTGGATCCCACGTTTTGGCATTGAAATTCACCTGGCGCTCGACGGTCTGTCGCTGCTGATGGTAGTGCTGACCGGCCTGCTCGGCGTGCTGGCGGTACTTTGTTCCTGGAATGAAATCGAAAAATATCAGGGCTTCTTCCACCTCAACCTGATGTGGATCCTCGGTGGCGTTATCGGCGTGTTCCTTGCCATCGACATGTTCCTGTTCTTCTTCTTCTGGGAAATGATGCTGGTGCCGATGTACTTCCTGATTGCACTGTGGGGCCACAAAGCCTCCGACGGGAAGACGCGTATTACCGCCGCAACCAAGTTCTTCATCTATACCCAGGCGAGCGGCCTGGTGATGCTGATAGCTATCCTTGGCCTGGTGTTTGTGCACTACAACGCGACCGGCGTGTGGACCTTCAACTACGAGCTGCTGCTGAAAACGCCGATGTCCCACGGCGTACAATGGCTGCTGATGCTGGGCTTCTTTATCGCCTTCGCGGTGAAAATGCCGGTGGTTCCGCTTCACGGCTGGCTGCCGGATGCACACTCTCAGGCACCAACGGCAGGTTCCGTTGACCTGGCGGGTATCTTGCTGAAAACCGCAGCCTACGGCCTGCTGCGCTTCTCTCTGCCGCTGTTCCCTGAAGCGTCCGCAGAGTTCGCGCCAATCGCCATGTGGCTGGGCGTCATCGGCATCTTCTACGGCGCGTGGATGGCCTTTGCTCAGACCGACATTAAACGCCTGATTGCTTATACCTCCGTTTCCCACATGGGCTTCGTGCTGATTGCTATCTACACCGGCAACCAGCTGGCTTACCAGGGCGCGGTGATTCAGATGATTGCCCACGGTCTGTCCGCAGCGGGTATGTTCATCATCTGTGGTCAGCTTTATGAGCGTCTGCACACCCGTGATATGCGTATGATGGGCGGTCTGTGGAACAAAATTAAATGGCTGCCGGGCCTGTCGATGTTCTTCGCTGTTGCCACCCTCGGGATGCCGGGGACCGGTAACTTCGTTGGTGAATTCATGATTCTGTTCGGCAGTTTCCACGTTGTGCCGGTCATTACCGTGATTTCAACTTTCGGTCTGGTCTTCGCCTCCGTTTACTCCCTGGCGATGTTGCACCGCGCTTACTTCGGTAAAGCTAAGAGCGAAATCAGCGATAAACAGCTGCCTGGCATGTCCATGCGCGAGTTCTTTATCATTCTGTTGCTGGTGGTGCTGTTAGTCCTGCTGGGCTTCTTCCCGCAGCCGATTCTGGATACTTCGCATTCTGCGATGAGCAATATTCAGCAGTGGTTTACCAGTTCACTTTCTACTACAAGGCCGTAATTCGCCATGACAATAACTCCTCAACATTTGATCGCGCTGCTACCGCTGTTGATCGTCGGATTGACGGTGGTGGTTGTGATGCTCTCCATTGCGTGGCGACGCGACCATTTTCTGAATGCTACGCTGTCGGTTATCGGCCTTAACGCCGCGCTGATTTCACTGTGGTTTGTCGGTCAGGCAGGGGCGATGGACGTCACCCCGCTGATGCGCGTTGACGGCTACGCCATGCTCTACACCGGGCTGGTGCTGCTGGCGAGCCTGGCGACCTGTACCTTTGCTTACCCGTGGCTGCAGGGCTACACCGACAACCGCGAAGAGTTCTACCTGCTGGTGCTGATTGCTGCCCTCGGCGGCATCCTGCTGGCTAACGCGAACCACCTCGCGGCGCTGTTCCTCGGCATTGAGCTGATCTCTCTGCCGCTGTTCGGCCTGGTCGGCTATGCCTTCCGCCAGAAGCGTTCTTTGGAAGCAAGCATCAAGTACACCATTCTGTCAGCGGCGGCATCGTCCTTCCTGCTGTTCGGTATGGCGCTGGTTTACGCCGAGTCCGGTAGCCTGTCGTTTGTTAGCCTCGGTAAGAGCCTGGCGGACAACATGCTGCACGAACCTCTGCTGCTGGCGGGTCTGGGCCTGATGATTGTCGGTCTTGGCTTCAAGCTGTCTCTGGTGCCGTTCCACCTGTGGACCCCAGACGTTTACCAGGGCGCACCTGCTCCGGTCTCCACCTTCCTGGCGACAGCCAGCAAAATCGCCATTTTTGGCGTGGTGATGCGTCTGTTCCTCTACGCGCCTGTGGGCAACAGCGAAGCGGTTCGTGTGGTGCTGGGTATTATCGCCTTCGCCTCCATCCTCTTCGGTAACCTGATGGCGCTGAACCAGTCCAACATCAAGCGCCTGCTGGGCTACTCTTCCATCGCACACCTCGGTTACCTGCTGGTGGCGCTGATTGCGCTGCAAACCGGCAATATGTCGATGGAAGCGGTAGGGGTTTATCTGGCCGCTTACCTGTTCAGCAGCCTGGGGGCGTTCGGCGTGGTTAGCCTGATGTCCAGCCCGTACCGTGGCCCGGATGCCGACTCACTGTTCTCCTATCGTGGTCTGTTCTGGCACAAGCCGGTGCTTTCTGCGGTAATGACCGTGATGATGCTTTCCCTGGCGGGTATTCCAATGACCCTGGGCTTCATCGGTAAGTTCTACATCATCGCAGTCGGCGTTCAGGCCCACCTGTGGTGGCTGACCGGTGCAGTGGTACTGGGCAGCGCCATCGGCCTTTACTACTATCTGCGCGTGACCGTGAGCCTGTACCTGAGCGCACCTCAGCAGCTTAACCGTGATACCCCATCTAACTGGGCGTTGACCGCGGGCGGCGTGGTGGTGCTGATTTCTGCCCTGCTGGTGCTGCTGCTGGGTGTTTATCCGCAGCCGCTTATTAGCCTGGTGCAGTTAGCGCAGCCGCTGATGTAATCGGGTTTACAAAACCTTTCAAAAACCGCCACTTGCTGGCGGTTTTTTTATGGGCTCAGCCTTTGGCCAGCTCGAGGATAAAATCCAGAAAACAACGGGTTCGTGCGGCGGGGTTGATACGTGAAGGGTAATAAGCATAAAGCGGGAAGCGCTCGTCCGGCCAGTCGGGAAATAAATCTACCAGTTGTCCCTTTTTCACCAACTCGTCGGAGCCGAACGTCATCATCTGGGCGATCGCATGGCCGCTGAGGCAGGCTTCATGCAGCGTCCGGGCGTCGTTTAACGTCAGGCGCCCGTTCACCGGCACTTTAATTACCTCTCCCTTGCGGTGAAACTCCCACTCAAACGGCCTGCCGGTTTCCGGATCGCGGAAATGAATGCAGGTGTGCGACAGCAATGCCTGCGGCGTCTCGGGGCGGCCATAGCGCTCCAGGTAAGCAGGAGCGGCAACCGTCATGATGCGTGTTTCCAGCAGCTTACGCGCTATCAGCGTGCTGTTGCGCGGTACGCCAAAGCGGATCGCGAGATCGAAACCGTCGCCAATCATATCTCCCAGCCGATCTCTGGTCACCAGATCGAGTTCGAGATCCGGGTAGCGGGACATAAACGTTTCCAGTTGAGGCCCCAAAATCAGGCTGGAAAAGAACGGATCGATATTCACCCTGAGCCTGCCGGTAATAGCCTTCGTTGAGAGCGATGCTGTACTGGTCACGTCCTCCAGCGCGGCCAGCAGCGGCAGGACCTGGCGGTAAAACTCTTTGCCTTCTGTCGTCAATGACACCGCGCGGGTGGTGCGGTCAAAGAGTCGGATGCCGAGGCGTTTCTCGAGCCTGGCAATCGCCCGGCTGACCCCCGGTGGCGACATATTGATCACTTCGGCAGCGGCGGCAAAAGTGCCGCTTTCTACCACGGCGGTAAACACGGACAGGCCGTCAAATGCCCGATCGTTGAAAATCATATTAGTGCTCCGCAGTCATCAGTGAATTGTCTATGGTGCCATCGATACAACATAGCCGGATCCGCATAATGCCGTCCACACCCTGTGGTGGGATTTGAAACTGGAGAAACAGTATGTTCGCAATTACGGGTATTACCGGACAGGTTGGTGGTTCACTGGGCAAAGCTTTGCTTGCTCAGGGGCATGAAATTCGTGCTGTGGTTCGCACAGAAGCTAAAGGGCAGCCCTGGGCGCAGCAGGGTGCTGACATTGCGCTGGCAGAAATGCACGAGGGTGAAGCGCTGGCAAAAGCGTTTTCCGGGGTCGAGGCGGTCTTTATCCTGCTGCCGCCGGTGTTCGATCCGTCGGGGGATTTTGCCGAGCCGCGCGCCAATATTAATGCAATAAAGCAGGCTCTGCAGGCGGCATGTCCGCAACACGTGGTCTGCCTTTCAACCATCGGAGCGCAGGCCACTCAGCCAAACCTGCTGAACGCATTAGGATTGATGGAAAAAGAGCTCACGGATGTTTGTGATTCCGTCGTATTCCTTCGCGCGGGCTGGTTTATGGAGAACTTTCTCTGGGATGTGGAAAGCGCCAAAGAGACCGGGATTATCTACAGCCACCTGCAGCCGCTGGAGCGGGCTATCCCGATGATTGCGACAACGGATATCGCCGCGCTTGCTGCTGAACTGTTGACTCAGCCAGAACCAGGAACCCGCATTGTGGAGCTGGAAGGGCCGCAGCGTTACAGCCCACAGCTGGCAGCCGAAGCGTTCTCTCAGGTTCTGGGGCGTTCGGTGACGGTGAAAGCGGTGCCTCGTGAAAACTGGGCGGCGGATTTCCTGGCCCAGGGCATGAGAAACCCGCTCCCGCGCATGCAAATGCTGGACGGCTTCAACGAAGGCTGGATCGATTTCGCCGGGGAAACGGTGAAAGCTGCCACACCTCTGGAAACTGTGCTAAAACAGTTGCTTGAGCGTCATCAATAACCCATCAGGTGGCGCCTGAATCAAAAGGAGTTTTTCAATGCTTAACTGGCAGGATTTACACCATTCTGAGCTGAGCGCCACCGATCTTTATGCCCTTCTGGCCCTGCGCTGTGAAGTCTTTATTGTTGAGCAGCGCTGCGCTTATCTTGATGTTGATGGTGAGGATCTGGTGGGAGAGAACCGCCATATTCTCGGCTGGCGGGATGGCAAGTTAATTGCCTATGCCCGCATTCTTAAAAGCGACAACGAACTGGAGCCGGTGGTCATTGGCCGCGTCATTGTGGATGCATCCGTCCGCGGTGAAAAGCTTGGCCAGCAGCTCATGACCCAGGCGCTTGCTGCCTGTCAACGTCAGTGGCCTGACAGGGCTATTTACCTGGGCGCTCAGGCACATTTGCAGGCGTTTTATGCCCAGTTTGGTTTCCATCCGGTCACCGAAGTGTATGACGAAGATGGCATCCCGCACGTTGGCATGGCTAATCGATAGCAGGCGAAACCCGTTCAGGTTGTCTATAGTTAGCGGACGAGAAATTTTTTAACACGGAGAAAAAGGTATGCAACCGTATGAATCTCGTCTCGATGATGACCTTGCGCTGTTAAGCGACACGCTTGAAGAGGTCCTTCGTTCCTCCGGCGATCCGGCTGACCAAAAATACATTGAGCTAAAGGCGAAAGCGGAACAGGCGCTGAACGACGTGAAAGAACGCATCAGCAACGCGTCGGACAACTACTATTACCGCGCCAAAAAGGCGGTTTACCGTGCTGATGATTACGTGCACGAAAAACCGTGGCAGGGCATTGGCATCGGCGCTGCGGTAGGGCTGATGATTGGGCTTTTACTCCGCCGATAAAGTTGATTTCGCCTGCAAACGGCAAATAAAGAATCTTACCCCCTGGGTAGGATTTTTTTTTGCTGTAACGACCACGTATAATCAGGGGTTTTTACGGAGCGTGAGGTAAACGTGAATTCAGTAGCCGTAGCACTGCAGCAAATGCAGCAGGAATTAGCAGGAGAATTTGCGGATGCGCCGGGCCTTCAGCGCCTGTGCGTGCCGGTCACGCTGAGTGACGCCTCCGATCCTCTCGCCTGGCTAACTGCCCAATCGCTCTATCCTCAATTTTACTGGCAGCAGCGCAGCGGTAACGAAGAGGTTGCCGCGCTGGGCGCGTTGCTGAGTTTTTCTGCCCTGGAAGAAGCTCAGACATTTTTACAGTCTCACCCGGAACAGCCTTTTCTGCGCGTCTGGGGGCTAAATGCTTTCGACCCGGCTCACGGCTTCCTGTTTCTCTCGCGTGTGGAATGGCGACGCGTAGGCGGGGAGGCATATCTTTGGCTGCATCTCTACAGCGAAACCTCTCTGAAGCAGGATGCTTTAGCCGCCGCGGCGTTTATTGAACAGCTTCTGCCGGCGAAACTCCTCCCGCAGCTAAACCTCAAATGCCTGGGGGAAACCCATCTCCCGGAACAGCCTGAATGGCACCGCCTGGTAGACCAGGTTGTGAGCGCTATTAGCCAGGATGAACTGGATAAAGTCGTGCTGGCTCGGGCTACCGACCTGGCGTTTTCTTCTCCGGTTTCTGCCGCAGGGTTTATGGCCGCAAGCCGCAGGGTGAACCTGAACTGCTACCATTTTCTGATGGCGTTCGATGCGAAAAACGCGTTTCTGGGCTCCAGCCCGGAGCGCCTGTGGCGAAGAATCGACGATGCGCTGCGTACCGAGGCGCTGGCGGGCACGGTGGCTAACCACGCCGACGACGCTCAGGCCGCGAAGCTAGGCCATTGGCTGCTAAAAGATGACAAAAACCAGCGTGAAAATATGCTGGTGGTAGAAGACATCTGCCAGCGGCTACGGGATGCGGTTGGCGCGCTGGACGTGCTGCCCCCGCAGGTAATGCGGCTGCGCAAGGTTCAGCATCTTCGCCGCTGCGTCTGGACGCAGCTCAAGCGTCAGGACGATGCGCTTTGCCTCCATCAGCTACAGCCAACCGCGGCGGTGGCGGGCCTGCCGCGCGAACTTGCCCGCGCATTTATTGCCGCGAACGAGCCTTTTGAGCGTGAATGGTATGCAGGCTCGGCAGGCTACCTGTCCCGCCATCAAACGGAGTTCTGCGTAGCGCTGCGCTCGGCGAAAGTAAGCCACACCGGCGTTCGTCTTTATGCCGGGGCAGGCATCGTCGCCGGCTCTGTGGCCGCAGAAGAATGGCAGGAAATTGAAAACAAAGCGGCTGGATTGAAGACGCTGCTGGTTGGCGGCGGTAACTGAATAATCTATTCACGACGCAAATCAATTTAACTCTTTCCATAGTATTTATAATCAATAGTCGAAATTGACTGCGGACAATATTATGTCGATAAGCTCATTTAACCGCCGCTGGGCGGGCGTCATACTCGAAGCGTTGACCCGGCATGGGGTGCGGCACGTGTGCATCGCGCCCGGCTCCCGCTCCACGCCGCTGACCCTCAGCGCGGCGGATAACCGCAGTTTCATTTGCCACACCCATTTTGATGAACGCGGCCTTGGCCATCTGGCGCTCGGGCTGGCAAAAGCCAGCGGCGAGCCGGTGGCGATCATCGTCACTTCCGGCACCGCCGTCGCCAACCTTTATCCCGCCGTGATAGAAGCCGGACTGACCGGCGAAAAACTGATTTTACTGACGGCCGACCGCCCGCCGGAGCTTATCGACTGCGGCGCAAACCAGGCGATTCGCCAGCCGGGGCTGTTCAGCTCCCATCCTTCAGCTGCGCTTAACCTGCCTCGCCCGACTCCCGATATTCCCGCCAGTTGGCTGGTGTCTGCGGTCGACAGCGCCGTCGGCCAGCTCAGCGGTGGCGCACTGCACATCAACTGCCCGTTTGCCGAGCCGCTTTACGGCGCGCCTGATGATACCGGCCTTGACTGGCAAAACCGGCTGGAAAGCTGGTGGGAAGGCAACGCTCCCTGGCTGCGTGAAGCCCACGAAAATGTCGTGCTAAAGCAAAGAGACTGGTTCTTCTGGCGGCAAAAACGGGGCGTAGTGGTTGCCGGGCGGCTTTCAGCCAGCGAAGGCGAACAGGTTGCGGCCTGGGCACAAATGCTCGGCTGGCCGCTTATCGGTGATGTGCTTTCGCAAACCGGCCAGCCGCTGCCGTGTGCGGATCTGTGGCTAAGCAATAGCCAGGCCGTTGCCTGCCTGGAGCAGGCGCAAATAGTCATTCAGTTTGGCGGCAGCCTGACCGGGAAACGCGTGCTTCAGTGGCAGGCAGCCTGTCGGCCGGAAGAGTACTGGCTGGTCGATGAGCAGCCAGGACGCCTTGACCCTGCCAGCCATCGTGGCCGCCGTCTGGTTGCCAACGTTGAAGCGTGGCTGGAAAAACATGCGGCTGAAAAACGGCTTCCCTGGGCCGAAGAGCTAACGTCTCTTGCCTGGCAAACGCTGGAAAAGGTTGAGCAAGGCACGGGTGAATTTGGCGAGGCACAGGTTGCCCAGCGCCTGCCGCAGCTGCTGCCGGAAGGCGGCCAGCTGTTTGTGGGCAACAGTTTAATTGTTCGCTTGATTGACGCCTTCGCGCAGCTCCCGGTGGGCTACCCGGTTTACAGCAACCGGGGCGCGAGCGGTATTGACGGCCTGCTTTCTACTGCAGCAGGCGTTCAGCGTGCTACGGCGCGCTCCACTCTCGCAATAGTCGGCGATATTTCTGCCCTTTATGACCTTAACGCGCTGGCATTGTTGCGCCACGCATCGGCGCCGTTTGTGCTGCTGGTGGTCAACAACAACGGCGGCCAGATCTTCTCGCTTCTGCCAACGCCTGCCGAAGAGCGCGAACGTTTTTATTGTATGCCGCAAAACGTGAATTTCTCCCATGCCGCCGCCATGTTTGGGCTGGGTTATCAGAACCCAGAAAACTGGCAGGCGCTGGAAGAGGCTGTTCGCCGGGCCTGGCTGCGCCCTGGTGCAACGGTGATTGAAATCACCGTGCCGGAAACCGACGGGGCCCAAACGCTCCAGCACCTGCTGGCCCAGGTTAGCCAGGTATGATCCTTCATGCCGTGCCGCATTTGGGCCACCGTTCAACTCTGCCGTGGATCGTCTGGCTGCACGGTTTTCTTGGCAGTCATCAGGAATGGCAGGAGTTTGAGCCGCATTTTCCTGACTGGTCACAGCTCAGGATAGATCTGCCCGGCCACGGCGGTTCCGCCGACGTCCGCGTCCAGAACTTTGCCGGGGTTGATAGCGCGTTACGAAATACCCTCAAACATCACGGCATCGACAGCTATTGGCTCGTCGGCTATTCACTTGGCGGGCGAATCGCCATGTATCACGCCAGTCGGCCAGAGTCGAAGGGCCTGCGTGGGCTGGTCGTTGAAGGTGGCCATCCCGGTTTAAACGGCGAAGCAGAACGCGAGGCGAGGGCGCTGAGCGATTCCCATTGGGCACAGCGGTTGATGCATGAAAACTTTCAGGCCGTGCTTAACGACTGGTACCAGCAGCCGGTCTTCCGTTCGTTAAGCCGCGAGCAGCGCGCTGAATTAGTTGCCCTGCGTGTGCAAAACAATCCGCAGGCGTTGGCCCGAATGCTTGAGGCGACTTCGCTTGCCTCCCAGCCTGATTTACGTGAGCCGCTGAGCCGGCTAGCCGTTCCTTTTCATTATTTATGCGGCGAGCGAGACGAAAAGTTTCGCGCCGTTGCCGCAGAGCTTCGCTGCTCTTTGGCACTGATTTCTGGCGCCGGGCATAACGCACATCGGGAAGCTCCCGCTGCGTTTAGTTCCGCGCTCCTGACCCTCTTTCGTCACTATGACCTGTAAGGATCTCTCATGATTTATCCTGATGAACAAATGCTTTACGCCCCGGTTGAATGGCTGGATTGCTCTGAAGGCTACACCGATATTCGCTACCATAAATCCAGCGACGGTATCGCCAAAATCACCATTAACCGCCCGGAAGTGCGTAATGCATTTCGTCCGCTGACCGTCAAAGAGATGATCAACGCCCTGGCCGACGCTCGCTATGACGACAATATCGGCACCATTATTCTGACCGGCGAAGGTGAAAAAGCCTTCTGTGCGGGCGGCGACCAGAAAGTGCGCGGCGACTACGGCGGCTATCAGGACACAAGCGGCGTTCATCACCTGAACGTGCTCGACTTCCAGCGTCAAATCCGCACCTGCCCTAAACCTGTTGTGGCGATGGTGGCCGGCTTTTCCATCGGCGGCGGCCATGTGCTGCACATGATGTGTGACCTGACTATCGCTGCTGAAAACGCCGTCTTTGGCCAGACTGGCCCGAAAGTAGGCTCTTTCGACGGCGGCTGGGGGGCTTCCTACATGGCACGTATCGTTGGTCAGAAAAAGGCTCGCGAAATTTGGTTCCTGTGCCGCCAGTACGATGCAAAAGAAGCGCTCGATATGGGGCTGGTGAATACCGTTGTGCCGATTGCTGACCTGGAAAAAGAAACCGTGCGCTGGTGCCGCGAGATGCTGCAAAACAGCCCGATGGCGCTGCGCTGCCTGAAAGCGGCGCTGAATGCCGACTGTGACGGCCAGGCCGGGCTACAGGAGCTGGCGGGGAACGCCACCATGCTGTTCTATATGACCGAGGAAGGTCAGGAAGGCCGCAACGCGTTTAACCAGAAACGTCAGCCGGACTTCAGCAAATTTAAACGGAATCCGTAATGCGCCGCGCGGCGCTGTGGCGCTTTCAAATCCCTATGGAGGCAGGCGTTGTGCTACGTGACCAGCGCCTCAAATTCAGAGAGGGCCTGCTGGTGCGGCTGACGCCGGGCGAGAGCACCGGATGGGGGGAAATATCTCCTCTACCTGGCTTTAGCGGTGAAAACCTCGCGGAAGCTCAGGCGCAGGCTGAGCGCTGGCTTGAACAATGGGTAGCCGATGAGTCGACTCCGCTGCCCGAGCTGCCGTCCGTCGCGTTCGGCCTGAGCTGCGCGCTGGTTGAAGCTAGCGGCACGCTGCCGCAGCCTGCGGACTACCGCGCGGCTCCGCTGTGTACCGGCGATCCTGACGAGTTGATTCTTGCGCTGGCGGCGATGCCTGGCGAAAAAGTGGCCAAGGTCAAAGTCGGCCTGTACGAAGCCGTGCGGGACGGCATGGTGGTTAATCTGCTGCTTGAGGCCGTGCCTGAACTGCATTTGCGTCTTGATGCCAACCGCAGCTGGACGCCGCTTAAGGCACTGCAGTTCGCTAAATACGTTAATCCTGATTACCGTTCGCGCATCGATTTTATCGAAGAACCGTGCAAAACCCGCGAGCAGTCTCGCGAGTTCAGTCGGGAAACGGGGATTGCAATTGCCTGGGACGAGAGCCTGCGAGAGAGTGATTTCGTTTTCGCCGCAGAGCCGGGCGTTTCGGCAGTGATTATCAAACCGACGCTAACCGGAAGCCTGGATAAAGTGCGTGAGCAGGTCACCTCCGCGCACAAATTAGGGTTAAAAGCGGTGATCAGCTCCTCCATTGAGTCGAGCCTGGGGCTGACCCAGTTGGCTCGCATCGCCGCCTGGCTGACGCCGGGAACCCTGCCGGGGCTGGATACTTTGTCGCTGATGCAGACACAGCTTGAGCGCAGCTGGCCGGGAAGCCCGCTGCCTTGCATAAGCGCCAGTCAGCTTGAGCGTATTCGATGAGCTTTACCGACTGGCCGTGGCGTCACTGGGCAAACGTCCGGGGCGCAAACGTCGCGCTCCGCCTCGATGATGAACGCTTAACCTGGCCAACCCTGTGTCAGCGCGTGGACGCGCTGGCGGGGGGCTTCCACCTGCAGGGTGTAAAAGAAGGCGATGGCGTTGCGCTGAAAGCGAAAAACGGCCCGCAAACGCTGCTTGCCTGGCTGGCGCTATTGCAGTGCGGTGCACGCGTTTTGCCGCTTAACCCACAGCTGCCTGATAGCCTGCTGGCACAGCTCCTGCCGTCGATGACGCTGGGCTACGGCATCACCTTAACCGACGTTTGTCCGGTCCCTGGCTTAACGCCGCTGCGGCTGGTGGATGCCGCGCCCTGGTGCGAAAGCTGGCGGCCGTCACGGCTGGCGTCAATGACGCTCACTTCCGGTTCAACCGGGTTACCCAAGGCCGCTGTGCATACATTATCCGCTCACCTCGCCAGCGCGGCGGGTGTGCTGTCGAGGATGGATTACGGCGCCGAAGATAGCTGGCTCTTGTCGTTACCGCTGTTCCACGTTTCCGGCCAGGGGATACTCTGGCGCTGGCTGCATGCCGGTGGGCAGCTGAAGGTTTCTTCTGCGCAGTCGATAAGCGAAGCCTTGCGGGAGTGCAGCCATGCCTCGCTGGTGCCGACTCAGCTGTGGCGGCTGCTGGAACAACGGCGGTCCCTGGCGCTGCGTGAAGTGCTGCTTGGCGGGGCAGCCATCCCCGTTGAACTGACGCAGCAGGCAGAAGCCCGCGGCGTGCGCTGCTGGTGTGGCTATGGCTTAACCGAGCTGGCTTCGACGGTCTGTGCGAAACGTGCCGACGGGCAGCCTGACGTTGGCGAACCGCTGCCGGGGCGGGAGGTGAAAATCGTCGATGAAGAAGTGTGGATCCGTGCGGATAGCCAGGCCAGCGGCTACTGGCGGGACGGGCAGCTTGTTCCGCTGGAGAATGAATACGGCTGGTTTGCTACCCGTGACCGGGGCGTTTTGCAGGCGGGACGCCTGACGATAATCGGACGCCTTGACAACCAGTTCTTCAGCGGCGGGGAAGGTATTCAGCCGGAAGAGGTGGAGCGGGTCATTGCGACACATCCTGCGGTACAGCAGGTGTTTGTGGTGCCCGTGGATGACGCTGAGTTTGGACAGCGGCCGGTTGCCGTTGTCGAGACTAATGCGGGATGTGATTTTAACGAGATTGCCGCCTGGCTTGACGGAAAGTTGCCCCGTTTTCAGCGGCCAGTGCGTTGGTTAACGCTGCCGCAGCCGCTAAAACAGGGCGGGATTAAAATCTCCCGCCGCAGGCTGATAGAGTGGGCTGCAGGGGCATAACCCCTGCAATATTTTACCTGTCGTTCTTAAGCGCTTTGAGTGCGTTAGCCACTCCCGCGCCGTATTCAGGATGAACCTGGCTGAACAGGCAAATCTGTCGCGCCTGAATACTTTCCGGCACGTCTTTCATCTCTCCGGCGATACGCGCAAACATGCGCTGATGCTCCTCATCGCTCAGCAGGTTGTACAGCGCCCGTGGCTGACTGAAATAGTCGGTATCTTCGCGATGGTTCCAGTGGTCGGCCGCGCCTTCAAGGCTTAGCGGCGGCTCGCTGAAATCTGGCTGCTCCTGGAAAACGTTGAAGCTGTTTGGCTCGTAGGTTGCGCCGTTGCCGCTGTTGTCGTCCACGCGCATTGCGCCGTCGCGGTGATAGTTATGGAACGGGCATTTTGGCGCATTCACCGGGATCTGATGATGGTTCACGCCAAGGCGATAGCGGTGCGCATCTCCGTAGGAGAACAGGCGGCCCTGCAGCATTTTATCCGGGGAGAAGCCAATGCCGGGTACCACGTTTGCCGGAGACATTGCCGCCTGTTCGACATCCGAGAAGTAATTTTCAGGGTTGCGATTCAGTTCGATATACCCGACCTCCATCAGAGGGTAGTCACCGTGCGGCCAGACCTTGGTCAGATCAAACGGGTTGTACGGTGTTTTTGACGCTTCGGCTTCCGGCATAATCTGAATGAACAGCTTCCAGCGTGGGAAGTCACCGGCCTCAATGGATTCGTACAGATCGCGCTGCGAGCTTTCGCGGTCTTCAGCGATGATTTTTCCCGCTTCTTCGTCCATCAGGTTCTCAATGCCCTGTTGGGTTTTAAAGTGGAATTTCACCCAGAAACGCTCGTTGTCTTTATTGATAAAACTAAAGGTATGACTGCCAAAGCCGTGGATATGGCGATAGGAACTCGGCAGGCCGCGATCGCTGAAATCAATGGTCAGTTGGTGAAGCGATTCCGGCAGATGCGAGAAGAAATCCCATTTATAGGTCGGGTTACGCAGGTTGGTGCGCGGGTCGCGTTTTACGACGTGGTTCAGGTCCGGGAACTTGAGCGGATCGCGGAGGTAGAATACCGGCGTGTTGTTACCCACCAGGTCCCAGTTGCCTTCCTCTGTATAGAATTTCATGGAAAAACCGCGGATATCGCGCTCGGCGTCGGCGGCGCCACGTTCACCGGCAACGGTGGAGAAACGCATAAACATTTCGGTTTTTTTGCCGACTTCCGAAAAGAGTTTTGCTCGGGTGTAGCGGGTGATGTCGTGAGTAACGGTAAAATGGCCGAAAGCGCCAGAACCTTTGGCGTGCATACGGCGCTCGGGAATAACCTCCCGGTCGAAATGCGCTAACTTTTCAAGAAACCAGACGTCCTGAAGCAGCATAGGGCCACGCGGGCCTGCGGTAGCGACGTTGTTGTTATCGGCAACGGGTGCGCCTGCGGCGGTGGTTAATCCTTTCTTGCTCATCAATGCCTCCCTAAGACCTGGGTCAAGTGGTTACAGAAAATGTTAAATATAGACCATATTTATAATGTGACTACATTCATTGCCGGAACACTGTTGCACTTTCCGCCGTCGTGGTTCATTGATCTTGTCCCCGGAAATGGTGTCTTTTCATTTCCTTACACTCAAGGAAATATTGGCATTTTCTAACGCGTTAATAAGATAATGCGCCACGCCATCCAATGGCGTTTTCAAGGGCAGCCCTTTTTCTTTTTCAGGAACCAAGGAATGAATAAATTACTTTTAGCCGGCGGCGCGGGTTTGCTGCTGGTTTCTGCAGGTGCCAGCGCGATTGGCGTGAGTGCTGAAGTCGGCAAGGAATACACTAATCTCGGCGTGGGTTTTGGCACCGAAAGCAGCGGCATTGCGGTAACCGGTAACTACGCGCACAACGACGACAACGGCGATGCCGTGGGTCTTGGCCTCGGCTTTAATATTCCTCTGGGGCCGATGATGGCAACCGTGGGGGGGCGTGGCGTTTACCTGCATCCAAAAGATCGCAAAGAAGGTTATGCGGTTGCGGCCGGCGGCGGCCTGAAATGGCCAATTACGCCTGATATTGCGGTGTTTGGCGATTACTACTACTCGCCAGATTCGCTGTCCAGCGGCGTGAAGGACTATAAAGAAGCAAGCGCAGGCGCAAGCTGGAACTTTATGCGTCCGTTCTCGGCTCAGGTGGGCTACCGTTACATCAGCCTTGGCGGCAAAGACGGTGACCGGACCGATACCGTTGCCGACGGTCCGTATGTGGGCGTCAGCGCCAGCTTCTAATTTCTTCCAGCGCGACGCTTCTGTTGCGCTTTTTCTTCCCGCCCGTTGTTCCCGTCTGCGCTATAGTGGGGCGTTCCCTTGCTGCGGAGTAGAAGATGTTAAAAGTAGAAATGCTGTCGACCGGTGACGAAGTGCTGTACGGGCAAATTACCGATACCAATGCAGCCTGGCTTGCCGATTATTTCTTTCACCAGGGTTTACCGATGTCGCGCCGTAATACGGTGGGCGACAGCCTTCCTGACCTGATTGCCATACTGCAAGAGCGCAGCCACCAGGCCGACGTACTGATTGTTAACGGCGGTCTGGGGCCCACAAGCGATGATTTAAGCGCGCTGGCGGCGGCTACCGCTGCGGGCGTTGAGCTGGTTGAGCATGCCGAATGGCTAGCCTGGATGGAGCAGTTTTTCGCCGAGCGTGGGCGAGTGATGGCCCCGAGCAACCGCAAGCAGGCACAAATTCCGGCCAACAGCGAAATGATCGACAACCCCGTGGGCACTGCCTGCGGTTTTGCAATGACCTTAAACCGCTGCCTGATGTTCTTCACGCCCGGCGTGCCATCAGAATTTAAGGCGATGGTAGATAAAGAAATTATGCCCCGGCTGCGCACGCGTTTTACGCTCCCTGAACCTCCAATATGCCTGCGTTTAACCACCTTTGGGCGCTCCGAAAGCGAGCTGGCGCAATGTCTTGATCCGCTGACGTTGCCGGAGAATGTGGTGATGGGGTATCGCTCGTCTATGCCGATTATCGAGCTTAAGCTCACCGGCCCGGCCAGCCAGCGTGAGGCGATGGAAGCGGTATGGCCAGAGGTGCGCCGTGTCGCCGGTGATAGCCTGATTTTTGAAGGAACCGAAGGGCTTCCGGCGCAAATAGCCCGCCGCCTCGCCGAGCGTTCACTGACTATCGCCGTGAGCGAACAGTTTACCGGCGGCCTGCTGGCGCTACAGCTGACAAGGGCGCAGGCTGCGCTGAAAGCTAGCCGTGTTTTACCGCAGGAGGCTGGCACGCTGGCGGAAGCGCTGAAGGCCAGCGCAGATCTGCGCCAGAGCCAGCAAAGCGGCGTGGCTCTGGTTATTGCCGGTGAGGAAGAGAGGCAAATCAACTTTGCTCTCTCCACGCCGGACGGCACCTTTGGCCTTGGCGTGAAGTTTGGTACCAGCCGCCATGCGCTGGCCATTCGTCAGGAAGTGTGCGCCATGATGGCGCTTAACGTGCTGCGTCGCTGGCTCAACGACCAGCCGCTGGAAACCGAGCACGGCTGGATTAAGGTTGTGGAATCAGCCAGCCTCTAAGCATCAGGCGAGCGCCCGTGCCAGCAGCGTAATCGGGTGCTCGCAGCGTTTGCTGGTGGACATCTCTATCTGCCATTTACAGGTTTCACAGTCGGTGACTACCAGGTCAACGCCGCTCTCTTCTATCTGCTGGAACAGCGGCGCGCCGATACGCTGGGAGGTCGGATAGTTTTCTTTTTTAAACCCATAGGTGCCGGCGATGCCGCAGCATTGGGAGTCCAGCATCACCAGCTCCACGCCGGGAATTCGGCGCAGCAGCTCAACGGAGTAAAGCGTCCAGCCCATTTTTTCCATATGACACGGCGTATGGTAAGCGATGCGAAGCGGCGTATTTTTTAGCGCTAATGTTCTGCCATCCTCTTCCAGAAGTTTCCAGATATAGCGGGTTGCCAGCTCAATGTGATCGCGGATCGGCGTGGTATCAACGCCGAGAATGTGCGGGTATTCATCGCGCAGGGTGAAGGTGCAGGTCGAAGAAGTTGCCACGACCGGTAGCCCGCGCTGAATAACCGCTTCTTCAAGCGAACTGGCATTTACCGCCGCCTGTTTTTTTGCCTTTTCAATAAAGCCGTTGGCGATGAGCGGTACGCCGCAGCACTTCTCTCTTTTCAGTAACTGAACGCCGATGCCCATCGCGTTAAGCACTTTAACCATATCTTTGCCGAGCTGGGGATGGTTGTAGTTCACGAAGCAGCCGTGGAAGAACGCGACCTGCTGCGGGAAGGTGGCCTGGCGCGCCGCCTGGCGTCGATACCACTGGCGGAAGGTGCCGAAGGAGTATTTGGGCAGTTCGCGGTGGGAATCAATGTTGAGCGCTTTATCCAGCAGCTTACGTACGGGCTTCATGCCGGTGGTGGCATTGACCAGCGGGGCAAAAGGCGTGGAGAGCGTGCCCATTAAATCGGTATGGCTGAGAATCGCGTCGCGCAGGGAAGGTTTATGCTCACCGTATCTGGCACGCGCCCGCTGGATGATGTCGCCAATTTTGACCTCGGACGGGCAGGAGACTTCGCAGCGTTTGCAGTTGGTGCAGTACTTCAGCGCGTCGTCATACAGCGAGGGATCTTTTAGTCTCAGCCTTTCGCCGTCGGGCCCGGCCTGTTTTGGCCCCGGATATTCCGGGCGTACGCGGCTAACCGGGCAGGCTGTGGTGCAGACCGTGCATTTAATACAGCTTTCAAAGCTGGTTTCATCAAGCAGGTTCATGGCAAGCCTCCGCGGCAGCAAGGATTTGTTCGGCAACACAGAGCGCCGTGAGCATAGAAACACCGGCCCCGCATCCTTGCTGGATGGGGTTAAAACCGCCCAGCACAGAGCCAATGGCATAAAGATTTCGCGTGTGTTCACCGTCATGGCTCGGCTGAAGCCGGGTATTCACTTTTAGCCCAAACTGCAGCCAGGGCTGAGGCGTAAAGAAATCGGTCTCACTCCATGAGGCGCGATCCCCCGGTACCTCCACGTCCAGCCCGAAGATAGGCTCAAAAACTCGCTGCCTGTCAGCTTCCAGCCCGCCGCTGAAAAAGCTTCCGCTGGCCAGAATGACATGACGGGTACGTAACGGAACTTCACGGTGATTTTTGGTGAACAGGGCGTTGATGCAGCCTCGTTCTAACTGAGCGCCGATGACGGTGTCTCCCGGCATGATAAGCCCGCCGAGGGATTGAAAGCGGCGGCGAAGCGCATTGTGGAGCCTCATTCCAGGTACAGAGGGCGGCAGGGTTGGGAGCAGTTTTACCGGCACGTTTAGCGCCTGCTGCAGGGCTGAAACCGTACTCTCTTCCAGACCGAAACAGGCGGGAAGGATCATCGCTTCACCGCTGCCCAATAGCAGCCTGAGTTCATCCACCAATGCCTGGTGATTTTCCGGCAGATCCAGCACCCGGGCGATGTTTACGGCGCGAAACTCGCTTGGGTTATCACGTAATACGTCAAGCACGGGTAAGGTGAGTTCGGCGACGTGTGCGGCACAGCCCGAGGACGAAAGCGAACCGGCCACCAGCTCTGCCTGAAAGTCCAGAAAACCTGCGATATTAATTACCGTCACTTTTTGCCACGGCAGTGGAGCCTGAGGCACCTCCGGCGGGCTTAGCCAGCAGGCTCTTTGCTTACCCAGCGGGGTGATTCTCAGGTGGTTTTGGCGATAATGGCCCGTCAAGGGGATGCCAGCCCTTGCCAGCAGTTGTTCGCTTTCTGCGGCAAAAGCCAACACGCTTTCTTTGCCCATCAGGCTGTAGGGATGTTGGGGGGCCTGTTCAGCCAGGCTTTCCAGCGCGGCCTCAGGCTCCTGAACCGGGCTGCCGTCCGGCAGCGCCGAGAGCAAATCCAGCGAGCCGGAAGAGAAGTGCAGGGCGCTTTGCCCGCGGCTGACGATAGCGCAGCGTTGCCCGTTTTCCGCCAGCTTTATGCCTGCGGTCAGTCCGGCCAGGCCGCTGCCGATGATGATAGTGTCGAATTTCATCCCTGTTCTCCGTTATCCAGGCCGCACAATCCCTGGTAAACCCAGGTGGTAAATTCGCTTTCGCGCAACGCATTTCCCCAGGCTATCGGGCGGACGCCTTTCCAGCGTTCGTTGAGGAAGTGGGAAAGCTGTTCCAGAGATTGTGCCGGTGTGGTGAGCTGGAAGCGCTGCAGCAGGCCCGCGGCACGGCAGGCGCAAAGTTCGCCCTGGCAGGTACCCATGCCCACACGCGTTCTGCGGCGTAAATCACCCAGGCTTTTTACGCCGAGGGCGTCGATGGCATAGCGAACCTCACCGGAGGTGACGGCTTCGCATTCGCAAACCAGGCTGTTGCTAAGCCGGCTGTTATTCAGCAGGCGGGTAGCGCGATCGCCGTGCCGCCAGACGGCCGACCCGCGAATCGTAGGCGGTAAGGAGATAACTTTGCCCAGCGTTTGCTCTGCCGTTTGTTCGGATCCCGGCAGCGGCGTCGAAGCTGTGGAGCAGGGGATATTGTTCCCAAGCCGCTCGCAAACCAGGTCGGTGGCCCATTCCGCCATCAGGCGGTAGGTCATGAGTTTGCCGCCGGTAATGGTGATAAAGCCGTCCATACCGTCGCGTTTTGCGTGATCCAACAGCACAATCCCACGGCTGACGCTGCGCCCCGTCGGATCGTTATCGCTGGCGACCAGAGGCCTGACGCCTGCGTAGGCCCGAAGAATGCGGGTTCGGCCCAGTACCGGAGCCAGTTTTTCACCTTCACGGATCAGAATATCTACCTCATCCGGCGTGACGGACATATTGTCAATCTGGTCGTAGTCAATGTGCGTGGAGGTGGTGCCAATAAGCGAGATGGTGTCGCCGGGGACAAGGATATCGGCGTCTGCCGGTTTACGGCAGCGGTTGATGACCATGTTATTGATTCTGTGGCCGAGGATCAGCAGCGCGCCTTTAGCCGGGAACATTTTTACGTTGAGATCGGCGTATTCCGCGATGCGTTGCCCCCAGATACCCGCAGCATTAACCACCATAGGCGCGCGGAATTCTCCTGCTTGCCTGGTGAGATGATTGAATACGCGCACGCCGCAAACCCGGGAGCCTTCGCGAATCAGGCCGGTGATTTCGCAGCCTGTCAGAACTTCAGCCCCGTGTTCCTTCGCATCGAGCATATTGGCTGCGGTCAGGCGGAAAGGATCGACCGTCCCGTCCGGCACGCGAACGGCACCGATTAACGTTGGGTTTGCGGACGGCTCCAGCCGCAGCGCTTCTTTGGGATCAAGCGCTTGTGCATCGATACCGGCCTGGCGACAGGCGGTGATAAATCCGCTTTGAAACGCGAGATCGTCTTCCGGAAGGGTGATAAACAGGCCGTCCGTAGGTTCGATGCAGTGGCGGGCGATGCGCCGCAGAATGCGGTTTTCTTCGATACACTCTTTTGCGGATTCACCGTCGGTGACCGCATAGCGAGCGCCGCTGTGGAGCAGGCCATGATTGCGGCCCGTCGCGCCTGTAGCGATGTCATGGCGCTCGAGCAGCAGCACTTTCAGTCCGCGTCGGGCGCAGTCGCGCGCGATCCCGGCGCCGGTTGCTCCTCCGCCGATAATAATCACGTCCGTTTCTCTGCTCACATGGCGTTCCTTTTATCCCTTCTTTATTTACCGTTATTCAGCCATAAATAAAGTACGAAATGTTTGATTGCGAGCAAATTCGAGCAATAAACGAAAGTTATTCATGACGAAATGCACCTTTTCGCCTTTTTGTAATAAAAATGTAACATTGTGTGCGATGTTTCACAGTAAATACGCGCATAGATAACTAACATGCGCTCGCAAAAGAACATTTGGCGGGAGCCGCTTGCTCCCGCTGAACACCAACGCCACGGAGGCTCGTATGTTAAGTATCTTCAAACCCGCCGCGCATAAGACGCGTTTGTCAGAGGAGCAGATAGATCCGACCTATCGCCGCCTGCGCTGGCAAATTTTCATGGGTATCTTCTTCGGTTATGCGGCTTACTATCTGGTAAGGAAAAACTTCACCCTTGCGATGCCGTATCTGGTGGAGCAGGGCTTCTCCCGCGGCGATCTCGGTTTTGCACTTTCCGGGATTTCGATTGCCTACGGATTTTCGAAATTCATCATGGGATCGGTCTCTGACCGTTCGAATCCGCGCGTTTTCCTGCCTGCCGGGTTGATTCTCGCCGCCGCCGTCATGCTATTTATGGGCTTTGTGCCGTGGGCAACGTCCAGCATCGCCGTGATGTTTGTGCTGCTGTTCGCCTGTGGCTGGTTCCAGGGCATGGGGTGGCCGCCGTGTGGGCGCACCATGGTGCACTGGTGGTCGCAGAAGGAGCGTGGGAGCATTGTTTCCGTCTGGAACTGCGCCCATAACGTGGGCGGTGGTCTTCCTCCACTGCTGTTCCTGTTGGGCATGGCGTGGTTTAACGACTGGCATGCGGCGCTGTATATGCCTGCTTTTGCGGCGATCGTTGTGGCGATTATTGCTTTCGGTTTGATGCGTGATACGCCGCAATCCTGTGGCCTGCCGCCGATTGAAGAGTACAAAAACGACTACCCGGACGATTACAGTGAGAAAGCGGAAGAAGAGCTGACGGCGAAGCAGATCTTCATGAAGTATGTCTTCCCGAACCGCCTGCTGTGGTACATCGCCATTGCCAACGTGTTTGTCTATCTGCTGCGCTACGGCATTCTGGACTGGTCGCCAACTTACCTGAAAGAAGTGAAGCACTTCGCGCTGGATAAATCCTCGTGGGCCTACTTCCTTTATGAGTACGCGGGTATCCCCGGCACGCTGCTTTGCGGCTGGATGTCGGACAAGGTATTTAAAGGTAACCGTGGCGCAACCGGCGTGTTCTTCATGGTGCTGGTGACAATTGCCACCGTGGTTTACTGGCTCAACCCGCCGGGCAATCCGGGCGTGGACATGGCCTGTATGATTGTTATCGGCTTCCTGATTTATGGCCCTGTGATGCTGATTGGCCTGCATGCGCTGGAGCTTGCCCCGAAGAAAGCCGCAGGCACGGCGGCGGGCTTTACCGGACTGTTTGGCTACCTGGGCGGCTCGGTCGCGGCCAGCGCCATTGTCGGCTATACCGTGGACTTCTTCGGCTGGGACGGCGGCTTTATCGTGATGATTGGCGGCAGCGTTTTGGCCGTGCTGCTGCTGATTGTGGTGATGATTGGCGAGCGTAAGCATCGCGATGAAAAATTGTTGAAGAACGGCTAAGGGGAGCAGAATGAAACTGATGGCAAAATCCTTACTGGCGGGCGTGGTGCTGGTGGCGACCAGCAGCGTATTCGCCCAGACCACGGACAAAATAGTGATTGCCCACCGGGGTGCCAGCGGCTATCTGCCTGAGCATACGTTGCCGGCAAAAGCGATGGCCTACGCTCAGGGCGCGGACTACCTTGAGCAAGATCTGGTGATGACCAAAGACGACAGGCTGGTGGTGCTTCATGACCACTATCTGGACAGGGTGACCGACGTCGCGAAGCGCTTCCCGGACCGTGCACGTAAAGATGGCCGCTACTACGCCATCGACTTTACGCTGGCGGAAATCAAGTCCCTCAGGTTCACCGAAGGTTTTGATATCGTTGACGGCAAGCAGGTGCAGACCTATCCGGGGCGCTTCCCGATGGGCAAATCCGACTTCCGGGTGCACACCTTTGAAGAAGAAATCGAGTTTGTTCAGGGGCTGAACCATTCCACCGGCAAGAACATCGGCATTTATCCTGAGATAAAAGCGCCGTGGTTCCACCATCAGGAAGGGAAGGATATCGCGGCGAAAACCCTCGAGGTGCTCAAGCGATACGGCTACACCGGCAAGCAGGATAAGGTTTATCTCCAGTGCTTTGACGCCGCAGAGCTTAAGCGCATTAAAAACGAGCTTGAGCCGAAAATGGGCATGAACCTTAATCTGGTGCAGCTTATCGCCTATACCGACTGGAATGAGACTCAGGAAAAACAGCCGGACGGCAAGTGGGTGAACTACAGCTACGACTGGATGTTTAAGCCTGGCGCGATGAAGCAGATAGCCCAGTATGCCGACGGTATCGGCCCGGACTACCACATGCTGGTGGAGAAGGCATCAACCAAAGGCAAAGTGAAGCTCAGCGATATGGTAACCGAAGCGCACGCCAGCAAACTGACGGTGCATCCTTATACGGTGAGGGCGGACGCGCTGCCGGACTACGTCAGCGATGTGAATCAGCTGTATGACGTGCTGTACAACAAAGCCGGCGTGGACGGGCTGTTTACCGACTTCCCGGACAAAGCTGTGCGGTTTCTTAATAAGCCGTAATCATTAATGAAAAAGGCCGCATTCGCGGCCTTTTTAACAACTACATCTCGATTTCTATATCGCCCCGGGCCTTGCAGCAGCAGGGGAGAATTTCACCGGGCTGGATAAACGCCAGGGGCTCGGTCAGCCACTGCACTTCACCCGCCAGCAGCCGGGTGCGGCATGAGCCGCAATAGCCTTCCCGACACTGATACTCTACGCAGACTTTGTGGGACTCCAGCGCCGCCAGTAGCGAAGGGTGTTCCTCTTCGCTCATCAGCTGCGCGCCGGTAATGCTGAGCGTGATACGGCTCATTGCTTACAGCTGGAAGTTGCTCAGATCGTCGGTATCGACTTCCGAGTCAATCTGGCCCACCAGATAGGAGCTGACTTCAACTTCCTGCGGGGCAACCTGCACGTTATCGGACACCAGCCACGCGTTGATCCACGGAATCGGGTTAGAACGGGTCTGGAACGGCAGGTCGAGGCCCACGGCCTGCATGCGGATGTTGGTGATGTACTCCACATACTGGCAGAGGATGTCTTTGTTCATCCCAATCATCGAGCCGTCGCGGAACAGGTATTCGGCCCACTCTTTTTCCTGCTGGGCGGCCAGCACGAACAGGTCGTAGCATTCCTGACGACATTCAACGGCGATTTCCGCCATTTCGGGATCGTCTTCTCCGCTGCGCAGCAGGTTCAGCATATGCTGAGTGCCGGTCAGGTGCAGGGCTTCATCACGGGCAATCAGCTTGATGATTTTGGCGTTACCTTCCATCAGTTCGCGCTCGGCGAAGGCGAAGGAGCAGGCGAAGCTTACGTAGAAGCGAATCGCTTCCAGGGCGTTAACGCTCATCAGGCAGAGGTACAGCTGTCGTTTCAGCGCGCGCAGGTTCACGGTAACGGTTTTGCCGTTCACGTTGTGCGTGCCTTCGCCCAGCAGATGCCAGTAGCTGGTCATCTCAATCAGGTCGTCGTAGTAGCCAGAGATGTCTTTGGCGCGCTTGAGGATTTCCTGGTTGGTCACGATATCGTCGAAGACAATCGCCGGATCGTTCACGATGTTGCGGATGATGTGGGTGTAGGAGCGAGAGTGAATGGTCTCGCTAAACGCCCAGGTTTCGACCCAGGTTTCCAGTTCAGGAATAGAAATCAGCGGCAGCAGCGCAACGTTCGGGCTGCGGCCCTGGATGGAGTCAAGCAGCGTCTGGTACTTCAGGTTGCTGATGAAGATGTGTTTCTCATGCTCCGGCAGCGCCTGGAAGTCGATACGGTCGCGGGAGACGTCCACTTCTTCCGGACGCCAGAAGAAGGAGAGCTGCTTTTCAATCAGCTTTTCGAAGATGTCGTATTTCTGCTGGTCGTAGCGCGCCACGTTAACCGACTGGCCAAAGAACATAGGCTCGGCGAGCTGATCGTTTTTCGTCTGTGAAAAAGTAGTGTAAGCCATTTATTTGTATTCCATAATTTTTTCCCCTCACCCTGACCCTCTCCCAAAGGGAGAGGGAACTGGCCCGGTGCCGGGAGAAACAGAGGTGAGGGAAAAACGAAAATCAGATTTTACATGCACCGCTTTCGCAGCCATCGTCCTGGATGGAAGGAGCCAGGTCATCCTGAGTATCTTCCGCGCCGTCGCGGGTGTTTTGATAGTACAGGGTTTTCACGCCGAATTTATAGGCGGTGAGCAGATCCTTCAGCAACTGCTGCATCGGCACTTTGCCCGACGGGAAGCGCGTTGGATCGTAGTTGGTGTTGGCAGAGATCGACTGGTCGATAAACTTCTGCATCAGGCCAACCAGCTGCAGATAACCGTCGTTGCTCGGCATTTCCCACAGCAGCTCGTAGTTGTTTTTCAGCGCTTCATAATCCGGCACGACCTGGCGCAGGATCCCGTCTTTCGACGCTTTAATGCTGATGTGGCCGCGCGGCGGCTCAATGCCGTTGGTGGCGTTAGAGATCTGCGAGGAGGTCTCAGACGGCATCAGGGCAGAAAGCGTGGAGTTGCGCAGGCCGTGAGTTTTGATGGACTCACGCAGGCCTTCCCAGTCCAGATGCAGCGGCTCGTTGCTGATAGCATCCAGGTCTTTCTTATAGGTATCGATCGGCAGAATGCCTTTCGCATAGGTGGTTTCGTTGAACCACGGGCAGGCGCCTTGCTCTTTCGCCAGCTCGTTTGAGGCTTTCAGCAGGTAGTACTGAATCGCTTCGAAGGTCTTGTGCGTCAGGTTGTTTGCGCTGCCGTCAGAGTAACGCACGCCGTGCTTCGCCAGATAGTAGGCAAAGTTAATCACCCCGATACCCAGCGTACGACGACCCATTGCGCCGCGTTTCGCCGCCAGAATTGGGTAATCCTGATAGTCGAGCAGGGCGTCGAGGGCGCGTACCGCCAGCACGGCCATCTCTTCCAGGTCTGCCAGGCTTTCGATCACGCCAAGGTTGAACGCGGACAGCGTACACAGGGCAATTTCGCCGTTTTCATCGTTCACGTCGTCCAGCGGTTTGGTCGGCAGGGCGATTTCCAGGCACAGGTTTGACTGGCGTACCGGCGCAATCGCCGGATCGAACGGGCTGTGGGTGTTGCAGTGGTCAACGTTCTGGATGTAGATACGGCCGGTAGAGGCGCGTTCCTGCATCATCAGAGAGAACAGCTCGACCGCTTTCACGCGCTGTTTGCGGATGCTGTCGTCTTTCTCGTACTTGGTGTAGAGGCGCTCGAACGCATCCTGGTCAGCGAAGAAAGCATCATACAGCCCCGGCACGTCAGACGGGCTGAACAGAGTGATCTCTTCGCCCTTCAGCAGGCGGGTGTACATCAGCTTGTTGATCTGTACGCCGTAGTCCATGTGACGCACGCGGTTGCCTTCTACGCCACGGTTGTTTTTCAGCACCAGCAGGCTTTCAACTTCCAGGTGCCACATTGGGTAGAACAGGGTGGCAGCCCCGCCGCGCACGCCGCCCTGAGAGCAGGACTTCACCGCGGTCTGGAAGTGTTTGTAGAACGGGATACAGCCGGTGTGGAACGCTTCCCCGCCGCGAATCGGGCTGCCCAGCGCACGAATACGGCCGGCGTTGATGCCGATGCCTGCGCGCTGAGAAACATACTTCACGATAGCGCTGGAGGTGGCGTTGATTGAATCCAGGCTGTCGCCGCACTCGATCAGGACGCAGGAGCTGAACTGGCGAGTAGGGGTGCGCACGCCGGACATGATTGGCGTAGGCAGAGAAATTTTGAAGGTGGAAACCGCGTCATAGAAACGCTTAACGTAGCTGAGGCGGGTTTCACGCGGGTAGCCGGAGAACAGGCAGGCGGCGACCAGAATATACAGGAACTGCGCGCTCTCGTAGATTTCGCCAGAGACGCGGTTCTGCACGAGGTATTTACCTTCGAGCTGTTTAACGGCCGCGTAGGAGAAGTTCATATCACGCCAGTGATCGATGAAATCGTTCATCTGCTCGAACTCTTCTTCCGTGTAGTCTTCCAGCAGGTGACGATCGTATTTGCCCAGCTCAACCATTTTCACAACCTGATCGTAAAGCTTCGGTGGCTCAAACTGGCCATAAGCTTTTTTACGCAGGTGGAAAATCGCCAGGCGTGCGGCAAGGTACTGGTAATCCGGTGCGTCACGGGAAATCAGGTCGGCGGCAGCCTTGATGATGGTTTCATGAATGTCAGAGGTCTTAATGCCGTCATAAAACTGGATATGGGAACGCAGCTCAACCTGAGAAACGGAGACGTTGTTCAGCCCTTCAGCGGCCCAGTCGAGTACTCGATGAATTTTATCCAGATTGATGCGCTCTTTGCTGCCATCGCGTTTTGTAACCAGCAGACTCTGATTCATGTGAGTTTTACCTGTCCGTGAGATGAGTTTTCCCCTGATTTATGCACATTTGCCAGCCTGTGACTAACTCTGTGGATAAATACTATATATAGGGGGTGGGTGACAAAATGGTCACTAGATGGTGAGTATTCTAGTAAGGAATCCGTTCAGTACAAGTATTGATTTCATCAATAAAATGAGGTTCCCCAGGGCGCTTTTTTCGTAAGTCCACGTCACGTAAGGCTTGAGGGAATTGTCAATGGGATGCAAAAAAAATGAAAATTTTGATCGGGTGCTGATTTCTTAAACTTCATCGATAATTGCGCAACGATTCTGGCGCAATTATCGATAATCAATCCTTATACGATATGCCGATTTATGCTTCAGTATGCAGCATATAATTAACATCTACCCCTGGGCCGAGCTTGAACACATTGGTGACGGGGTTGAAATGTAAGCCGGTCATGTGGCGCTCGCGGAGAGGGGTTTCATCCACCCAGCGTAACAGCTCGGCGGGCTTGATGAACTTTTTAACATCGTGCGTGCCTTTCGGCACCATGCGCATCACATACTCAGCGCCGACGACGGCCATCAGCCAGGCTTTGCCGTTGCGGTTGATGGTAGAGAAGAAAACGTGGCCGCCGGGTTTAACCAGGCGAGCACAGGCGTGGACCACCGACTGCGGGTCAGGGACGTGCTCCAGCATTTCCATGCAGGTCACAACGTCATACTGCCCGGCGTGTTTAGTCGCGTGTTCTTCGACCGTCTCCTGGACGTAATTGACCTTAACGCCGCTTTCCAGCGCGTGCAGGCGGGCAACCTGCAGCGGTTCAAAGCCCATGTCCAGGCCGGTGACGTTAGCGCCTTCACGCGCCATGCTCTCCGCAAGAATGCCGCCGCCGCAGCCAACGTCGAGAACGGTTTTGCCGAACAGCCCACCGGCGCGCTGGTTGATATAGCCTAAACGCAGCGGGTTGATGCGGTGCAGCGGCTTAAATTCACCTTCCAGATCCCACCAGCGGGAAGCGACAGCTTCAAATTTGGCGATTTCCTCGTGGTCGACGTTCTGCGTAACCGGTTGGTTTTCAGCATTCATTACAGCGGTGACTCCTTGCAGATGTTAAGGCAGGCAGTATATCAGGCTAACGGCGTGAATAAAGCGCCGACAATTGCGTTCAGGTTTCCCCACACAGGGCCGGATGTGTTATAATTTGCGACCTTTGAATCCGGGAAAACAGTAGAGGGATAGCGGTTACATGAGCGACCTTGCCAGAGAAATTACGCCGGTCAACATTGAGGAAGAGCTTAAGAGCTCGTATCTGGATTATGCGATGTCGGTTATTGTCGGCCGCGCACTGCCAGATGTCCGAGATGGACTTAAGCCGGTACACCGTCGCGTACTATACGCGATGAACGTATTGGGCAATGACTGGAACAAAGCATACAAAAAATCCGCCCGTGTTGTTGGTGACGTAATCGGTAAATATCACCCCCATGGTGATACCGCGGTTTACGACACCATCGTCCGTATGGCACAGCCATTTTCCCTGCGTTACATGCTGGTCGACGGCCAGGGTAACTTCGGTTCCGTAGACGGCGACTCCGCCGCGGCGATGCGTTATACGGAAATCCGTATGTCGAAAATCGCCCACGAACTGATGGCAGACCTGGAAAAAGATACGGTTGATTTCGTCGATAACTACGACGGCACCGAAAAAATTCCGGACGTCATGCCAACCAAAATTCCTAACCTGCTGGTAAACGGTTCATCCGGTATCGCAGTTGGGATGGCGACCAACATTCCGCCACACAACATTACCGAAGTCATCAACGGCTGCCTCGCGTATATCGAAGACGAGAACATCAGCGTTGAAGGCCTGATGGAGCACATCCCTGGCCCGGACTTCCCGACTGCCGCTATCATTAACGGCCGCCGCGGTATTGAAGAAGCCTACCGTACCGGTCGCGGTAAAATTTATATTCGTGCCCGCGCCGAAGTAGAAGCGGATGCGAAAACCGGCCGCGAAACTATCATCGTTCATGAAATTCCTTATCAGGTGAACAAAGCTCGCCTGATCGAGAAAATCGCCGAGCTGGTGAAAGACAAACGTGTAGAAGGCATTAGCGCCCTGCGCGATGAGTCTGACAAAGACGGTATGCGTATTGTTATTGAGATTAAGCGCGACGCCGTTGGTGAAGTGGTGCTCAATAACCTTTACTCCCAGACCCAGCTGCAGGTTTCCTTCGGTATCAACATGGTGGCACTGCACCATGGTCAGCCGAAGATAATGAACCTGAAAGATATTCTTTCTGCTTTTGTGCGTCACCGTCGCGAAGTGGTTACCCGTCGTACCATTTTCGAACTGCGTAAAGCGCGCGATCGTGCCCATATCCTCGAAGGTCTGGCGATCGCCCTGGCGAACATCGACCCGATCATTGAGCTGATTCGTCACTCGCCAAATGCCGCAGAGGCAAAAGCTGGCCTGATTGCTCGTTCGTGGGATCTGGGTAACGTTGCCGCGATGCTGGAACGTGCCGGTGACGACGCCGCGCGTCCTGAGTGGCTGGAGCCCGAGTTTGGTATCCGCGACGGCCAGTACTTCCTCACCGAGCAGCAGGCTCAGGCGATTCTGGATCTGCGTCTGCAGAAACTGACCGGCCTCGAGCACGAAAAACTGCTCGACGAGTATAAAGAGCTGCTGGAGCAGATAGCCGAACTGCTGCATATCCTGGGCAGCGCAGAGCGCCTGATGGAAGTTATCCGTGAAGAGCTGGAAGCGATGCGCGATCAGTTCGGCGACAACCGCCGCACCGAGATCACGGCTAACACCGCGGATATCAACATTGAAGACCTGATCAACCAGGAAGACGTGGTGGTCACCCTGTCTCACCAGGGCTATGTGAAGTATCAGCCGCTGACCGATTATGAAGCGCAGCGCCGTGGTGGCAAAGGCAAGTCAGCCGCACGTATTAAAGAAGAAGACTTTATTGACCGCCTGCTGGTGGCCAACACCCATGACACGATCCTGCTGTTCTCCAGCCGTGGTCGCCTGTACTGGATGAAGGTTTATCAGCTGCCGGAAGCGAGCCGTGGCGCACGTGGTCGCCCAATTGTGAACCTGCTGCCGCTTGAGCAGGACGAGCGCATCACCGCGATTCTGCCGGTGCGCGAGTACGCAGAAGGCATCAACGTGTTCATGGCGACCGCAAGCGGCACCGTGAAGAAAACCGCGCTGACCGACTTCAGCCGTCCACGTTCTGCGGGCATCATCGCCGTTAACCTCAATGAGGGTGACGAGCTGATTGGCGTTGATTTAACCAACGGCAGCGATGAAGCCATGCTGTTCTCGGCGGCGGGTAAAGTGGTGCGCTTCAAAGAAGACGCCGTTCGTACCATGGGCCGTACCGCAACGGGCGTTCGCGGTATCAAGCTTGCCGGTGACGATAAAGTCGTTTCCTTGATCATTCCACGCGGTGAAGGCGCGATTCTGACCGTGACTCAAAACGGCTACGGTAAACGTACCGCTGCGGCAGAATACCCAACCAAGTCTCGTGCAACGCAGGGCGTTATCTCCATCAAAGTAACCGAGCGCAACGGCAGCGTTGTTGGCGCGGTGCAGGTGGAAGATACCGACCAGATCATGATGATCACCGATGCCGGTACGCTGGTGCGTACTCGCGTGTCTGAAGTCAGCGTGGTTGGGCGTAACACCCAGGGCGTCATCCTCATCCGTACCGCGGAAGACGAAAACGTTGTGGGTCTGCAGCGCGTAGCTGAGCCTGTGGACGACGAAGATCTGGACAGCATCGACGGCAGCGTCGCGGAAGGGGACGATGAAATCGCTCCGGAAGCGGATACTGAAGATGATGCCGCGGACGACGCGGACGAATAATCCGGAATAGTCTGTAAATAAAGGGCCGCATTTGCGGCCTTTTAACGTTCTGACAGTAAAGGAATAAGCGTGGTTATTCCTTTACTGTGGTTATCTGAAGAAAATCAATGAATTGATTTCCCTGGTTTATTTGCAACTGCTCTCTGGAAGAACGATGCTTGTCTAAGCACAGTTCTGTATCTGGAAGGCCGCTTTTGCGGCCTTTTTTGTTTGCCGTTGCGGGCCAGGGGTTTTGCGGCTACCTTAAGCGCATCTCTATTTACTCTCTCGCGTACCGCCAGGCTTAATTTGAAATATCTCGTCTCTTTTCGAAGCACCCTTAAAATTTCGCGTTACCTGTTCAGGGCGTTAGCGCTGCTGCTCTGGCTGCTGATCGCGCTGTTTTCCGTGTTTTACATCGTTAACGCGCTGCACGATAAAGAGTCGGAGATTCGTCAGGAATTTAACATCAGCTTTGACCAGGCCCAGCGCTATATCCAGCGTACCTCGGACGTGGTGAAAGAGCTGAAGTACATTGCTGAGAACCGCCTTACCGCGCCAAATGGCGTCCTGCCGCCGCTCGAACAAAGCGCCGATAAAACCGATGCGCCAACGTTTATGCCGCTGTTCCCGGACTCGGACTGCTCGGCGGTCAGCGCGACGTGGCGAAGTTCGCTGCAGTCTCTTTCATGGTTCCTGCGCTACTGGCGCGATAACTTCTCAGCGGCCTACGATCTCAACCGGGTATTTCTGATTGGCGGCGATAATTTGTGTATGGCGGACTTTGGGCTGCGTGATATGCCGCTGGAGCGGGAGAGCGCGCTGAAAACGCTGCACGAGCGCATTATGAAATACCGCACCGCGCCGCAGGATGAACGAGCCAATAGCATCTACTGGATTGGGCAGGGGCCGCGCGCCGGTATTGGTTATTTTTATACCCTGACGCCGGTTTATCTGGCGACCCGCCTGCAGGCGCTGCTGGGCATTGAGCAAACGGTACGCATGGAGAACTTCCTGACGCCGGGCACGCTGCCCATCGGGGTGACCATTCTGGATGAAAACGGTCATCCATTAATTTCTCTGACCGGCCCGGAATCTCGTATTGAACCTGAAAGCCGCTGGATTCAGGACCGCTCCTGGTTTGGCTACACCTCGGGCTTTAAAGCGCTGGTATTGAAGAAGAATCTGCCGCCGTCGTCGCTGAGCGTTATCTATTCCGTTCCCGTTGACCTGGTGCTGGAAAGCATCAGGATGCTGATCCTCAATGCCGTGTTACTCAACGTGCTGGTCGGGATTGTGCTGTTTACCCTGGCACGCATGTATGAACGCAGGATTTTTATCCCTGCCGAAAGCGATGCCCAGCGGCTGGAGGAGCACGAGCAGTTCAACCGGAAAATTGTCGCGTCTGCGCCGGTGGGTATCTGTATCCTGCGAACGCAGGACGGTACCAATATTCTGAGTAACGAACTGGCGCACAATTACCTCAATATGCTGACCCACGAGGACAGGCAGCGGCTGACGCAGATTATCTGCGGTCAGCAGGTTAATTTTGTCGATGTGGTGACCAGCAATCATACCAATCTGCAGATTAGCTTTGTGCATTCGCGCTACCGCAATGAGAACGTGGCGATTTGCGTGCTGGTTGACGTGAGCGCCCGCGTGAAGATGGAAGAATCGCTGCAGGAGATGGCTCAGGCGTCCGAGCAGGCCAGCCAGTCGAAGTCCATGTTCCTTGCCACCGTCAGCCACGAACTGCGTACGCCGCTGTACGGCATTATCGGTAACCTCGATCTGCTGCAAACGAAAGAGCTGCCGAAGGGCGTCGACAGGCTGGTCACGGCAATGAATAACTCCTCCAGCCTGCTGCTTAAAATCATCAGCGACATTCTCGACTTCTCAAAAATTGAGTCCGAGCAGCTGAAAATTGAGCCTCGCGAGTTTTCACCGCGCGAGGTGATGAGCCACATTACCGCCAACTATCTGCCGCTCGTGGTTCGTAAGCAGCTTGGGCTTTACTGCTTTATCGACGACGACGTACCGCTAACCCTGCAGGGTGACCCGATGCGGCTGCAGCAGGTGATTTCTAACCTGCTTAGCAACGCGATTAAGTTCACCGATATTGGCTGTATCATCCTGCATGTTTCCGTTAACGGAGACTACCTGAGCTTCCGGGTTCGCGATACCGGGGTGGGGATCCCGACCAAAGAAGTCACCAGGCTGTTCGATCCGTTCTTCCAGGTCGGTACCGGCGTGCAGCGCAATTTCCAGGGAACCGGGCTGGGACTGGCGATTTGCGAAAAGCTTATCAGCATGATGGACGGTGATATCTCCGTGGATACCGAAGCGGGAATGGGGAGCCAGTTTACGGTTCGCATCCCGCTGTATCAGGCGCAGTTTGCGCCGAAGAATAACGTCGAAGGGTTGGCGGATAAGCGCTGCTGGCTGGCGGTTCGCAATGATTATCTCAGCAGCTATCTGGAATCTCTGCTGGTGAAAAATGGGCTACAGGCTCACTTCTGGTCGGGCGAAACGCCGGGCAGCGACGATATTCTGATCACCGATGACAATCTTTCTGCTCCGTGGGGCGGACGGGCGGCAATTGTCTTCTGCCGTCGCCATATCGGAATTCCCGTTGAATTTGAGCCTGGCCGTTGGGTCCACAGCGTAGCCGCGCCTCACGAGCTTCTACCTCTGTTGGGGCGGATTTACAGTATTACCGTAGACGTGCCGGGCAGCTCTCCTGCGCTGACGGCGGCGAGCGAAATCAGCGAGCAGAACGACGATATGATGATTCTGGTGGTTGACGATCATCCGATTAACCGTCGCCTGCTGGCGGATCAGCTTGGATCGCTCGGTTACCAGTGCAAGACGGCGAACGACGGCATCGACGCGCTTAACGTGCTCAGCAAAAACCATATTGATATTGTGCTGAGCGACGTCAACATGCCGAACATGGACGGCTATCGCCTGACCCAGCGCATTCGTCAGCTGGGGCTGACGCTGCCGGTCATCGGCGTGACGGCCAATGCGCTGGCGGAAGAGAAACAGCGGTGTCTGGAGTCCGGCATGGACAGCTGCCTGTCTAAACCGGTGACGCTCGACGTTATTAAACAGACGCTGGCGGTTTATACCGCTCGCGTTCGCAGTACCCGTAATGCCTGATAATTCGGTACCATAAAAAAAGCCCCGCGGTTAAATGCGGGGCTTTTTTTCATGCAGATGCGCTAATTACTCTTTGTCCGCTGGCGTCAGGCTCACGGAAGAAAGGTAGTTCAGCAGCGCAATATCGTTTTCCACACCCAGCTTCATCATCGCTGATTTCTTCTGGCTGCTGATTGTTTTGATGCTGCGGTTCAGCTTGCGGGCAATTTCGGTCACCAGGAAACCTTCTGCGAACAGGCGGAGGACTTCACTCTCTTTCGGAGAAAGACGCTTGTCGCCATAGCCGCCGGCGCTGATTTTTTCCAGCAGGCGAGAGACGCTCTCCGGCGTGAATTTTTTACCTTTCTGCAGGGCGGCGAGCGCTTTAGGCAGATCGGTTGGGGCGCCTTGTTTGAGGACGATCCCTTCGATGTCCAGATCCAACACCGCGCTAAGGATAGCCGGGTTGTTGTTCATGGTCAGCACAATGATCGACAGATCCGGGAAGTGACGCTTGATGTATTTAATCAGCGTAATGCCGTCGCCGTATTTGTCGCCCGGCATGGAAAGATCGGTGATTAAAACATTGGCTTCAAGCTTTGGTAAGTTGTTAATAAGCGCCGTGGAGTCTTCGAATTCACCGACAACATTCACCCATTCGATCTGCTCCAGAGACTTACGAATGCCGAACAGAACAATCGGATGGTCGTCAGCAATAATTACGTTCATATTGTTCATCTAATAGGCTACCTTGCTACAGCAGACTTTTGACATAAGCATCAATGTCGCTGATATATTTTTGTATGTTTGGAGCGTCACTTTCACGAATGTGGTGCTCCAACGTTTCACATAACTGTTTGCCGGGCACCAGATTCAGCATCGCAAACACGCCTTTCAGGCGGTGCGCTGTCTGAGCCAGAGCGGCAAAGTCGCCCGCTGCAGATTCAGTATACAGCCTGGTAACATCTTCCGGTACCGTGTCGACAAACAGCGCGTAATAACCGCTGGCGTGCAGCTGAGCGTTTTCATCGCCGCCCAGAGGCGAGTCCGGCGTATCTTCCTCCGCCAGTTGGTTTTCAATCAGCTGCAGAACGGCATCCTGCATCGCATTGCTGATATTAAAGTTGACCCGGAACTGGCCTGGGGCGATTTTCCGCATCCCGTTTTCATCATCGCTTAAAAGCAAGCCCGAAGCAGTAAGATTAGACGGATTATCAGTGAGGAAGATATCAAAGTCTTGACTCGCCAGTCTTTCGTCCGGGGAAATACAGTTTGCGCCCCAGTTTTCCAGCATTCTGGTCACAATGGTACGCACCTCATTGGAGGTGATATCCAGCATTGCCACGACATCATCCAGCAGTTTTTCTTCCTGCATCTCCGCCTGGGGCTCAGCGGCCATTCTGATGTGTAAATTATAGCGCGTGCCGATGTCCGGGCGCGTTTTGATGTTCAGGTGGCCACCGAGCTTGCGCGCAAGGCGATCGCAGAGATAAAACGCGAGACCATTGGCCTGGCCGTAGCGGTCTTCACTTGTCTCGTTAAGGAACGGGAAATGCAGATTATCCACTTCTCCGTTGCCGATCCCGTTGCCGGTATCAAGCACACGGAACAGCAGGCGATCCGGCCCGGCTTCCTCTTCGCTGATTTCAAGCGTAATTTTGCCAATCTGCGTGGTCGTCACCGAGTAATGCAGCAGGAGTTCCAGAATTTTTCGCAGCACGTCTTTGTCGCCGTGGCGTTTTTCATCGGCCGGCAGGTTGTTGTTGATGAGCAGCTGTAGCCCTTTACGCTTGATAATCGGCAGCATCGACAGCGCCACTTCATCGACAAGCGACTGGATGGAAAACTCGCTGGCCTGGGTTTTCCAGCTGTCTGCTTCCAGCATATTCAACAACTGAATTTCATCGACCAGGCGCACAATAGTCTGTGCATCGTTCGAGAGCTGCAGGTGTTTATCGTCGTTAATTTCTGCCGCATGTTCGGCCAGCTGCTTAACCGGAAGCTGTAGCGCCTCGCCAATGTGCTGCATAAAGGCGGCGCGGCCCTGCTGGTTTTTCTCATACAGGCGCTGGGCCTGCTTGAGCTTCTTGTTTACCAGAATTTCACGATCCTGATCGCGGATAACAAAAATCTGCGTGCGCGGCGCTATCTGGCTGCGAAACTGGCGAATCTCATACAGCTCATTATTTACCGTGGCCTGAATAACGCCCTGGTGCTGATCCGCCATCGAAATGATGTTTTGCAAGTTCAGATGGGGCAGCAGGTGGTCGGCAATTTTGTTGCTTATTACCGTGCGATTGGCATCGAGGTCGTGGACCAGCAGGCCAAGCGGCAGGATGGCCACGATCTCTTCGTTTAGCGCCCGCAGGATTTGTAGCTCACCGTTACCCGGATTGCTTTCGGTCTGGCGCTGGGGCTGCTGGCGGAAGGTCGCGAAGCCAAAAACGGCTAACCCGAGCAGCGCAATGTTCAGCAGCAACGGCAGAAGAATGTTTTGCAGCGTATCCATCATCAGCGTACCAAACGGTACCTTCCACACCAGTTGGAGCTGAGTTGTGGCCACCGGTGCGGTGATTTCAATCCGGGCGCTATTAAAATTAATGCTCACGCTGTCCGGATCGTCTTTATCCGTTGCCGTAGCGGCGGCCCGCTGGCGCTCATCTGGCTCGAGCTGGAAGCTGTCCAGCGACATTGTCGGTGGAATAAGATCGTTAATAGGCAAATCAAATGCGACCACGGTGGCCAGATGCCCAGGCTGATTAAAGGTGGTTCGAAGCGTGAAGTAATGGCCGTTTTGCCAGTTTAGCTTGCGCAGCGAAGAGAAACTTTCGCGCTCGTCCAGGGCATTGGCCTGCTGCAGCATCTCTGCCCGGCGTGAGTCCACGATGGTACCAACGCCAGAGTCTTTAAAGCCGGAGGAGAGATCTTTTAGCGGCAGGGTAGAGACCAGGATCATGCTGTTGTCCTGGCCGTTCAGGTAGTACATCGACCAGGGGCTGTTCTCCGCGCCCCAAAGCGTGTCCAGGTAGCCGGATATCCGCTGCGTCATTTCCAGCGTAGAGCTGTCATGGGAGCCAAAGATCAGCGCTTCGGTTTTGCTGCGTGGCTTGTCGAGGTAATACACGTCCTGGCGCAGGCGGGTTTCCTGCAGGTTTTCCCCAGAGGCCGCAGGCGCGGTGGCAATATTGTCGTAGATTTGCCACGTCGCATAGCGATAGGTTTCTACCCGCTTATGCAGGGCATGCGTGATGTCGACAATCTGATAGCTTTTGTCCTTCAGCCAGGCATTAACGGCGCTTTGCACCAGCACGCCCATGGAGACGAGCAGTACGATGGTCAGCAGCAAAAAGAAGCGCGTAATGTTGCCGGGGAACAGTGAGAACTTATTTAGCGACGTATTTTCAGACTGGCTCATTGTATGTAGGTAACCCGGCGAAGCCTCGCCAATCCTGGATGATAGATAGCCCAACTGATTGCGTGGGCCGTTTAGCCTTAGCGTCTTCGCGCCGGCAGACGCTAAGAATACCTTTATATGGCGATACAGTCAGCAATCTGACGCAGTATAGGGGGTTCTCAGGCGTTTTTCAGGTGACTGATTATTAGGATAAATCCTTAAATAAGAATTTACGTTAAGTTACTGAGAGAGATTTGTACAGTTGGGGAAGATTTGTACAGCTATTTGTGGCGAACGCAGAGAGGCAATAAAAGGCTGTTTTTAAGAATCATCTGGGTTGTGCATGAAATATGGAGAAAAAAAGCAGATTGATTAATTAACAGACGTTACAAATTGCATCGGTAGCAGGAGAATATTAAAGTTGTGTAAAGAAGGGCAAAAAAAAACCGGATGCGAGCATCCGGCACTAATAGGGGTAAACGGACATTCAGATTCGAATGACGGTAATAAATAAAGTTAATGATGATAGCGAGAGTGATTTTATCGCTGAAAGTAAGAAAAAAATTATCATTCAGTGCTACTTTTTTATTTTTGGTTTAACTTATTGTTTTTAATGCATTGTTATTATTTTTTGATTATTCATGCTTATATTTTTAGCTATTCGTGCTAAAAAAAGTTCCCTCTGATTTACATTTGGATACATCTATATTGATAAATGAAACATCTATATAGTTTTCGTATCATATTCTCGTTGGATTATTCAGCCTTTGTTTTGGACAATGAATTTGCCGACTGATTAGAGGGTTAATCAGTAAGCAGTGGTAAATAAAATAAGGCATATAACAGAGGGTTAATAAGATGAAAGTTAAAGCACTATCCCTTCTGGTACCGGCTCTGCTGGTAGCAGGCGCTGCAAATGCAGCCGAAATTTATAACAAAGACGGCAATAAATTAGACCTGTACGGTAAAGTTGATGGTCTGCACTATTTCTCCAATGATAAAAGCGCTGACGGCGACCAGACTTACGTTCGCTTCGGCTTCAAAGGCGAAACTCAGATCAACGACCAGCTGACCGGTTACGGCCAGTGGGAATACAACGTTCAGGCGAACAACACTGAAAACTCAAGCGATCAGGCCTGGACTCGTCTGGCGTTTGCTGGTCTGAAGTTCGGTCAGGCGGGTTCTTTTGACTATGGTCGTAACTACGGCGTTGTTTACGACGTTACTTCCTGGACTGACGTTCTGCCAGAATTCGGTGGCGATACCTACGGTGCTGATAACTTCATGCAGTCTCGTGCAAACGGCGTTGCAACCTACCGTAACACCGACTTCTTCGGTCTGGTTGATGGCCTGAACTTTGCTCTGCAGTATCAGGGTAAAAACGGCAGCGCTAGCGGTGAAGGTTCTACCAACAACGGTCGTGGCCTCCTGCGTCAGAATGGTGACGGCTTCGGCGGCTCCCTGACCTACGATCTGGGTGAAGGTTTCAGCCTGGGTTCAGCAATTTCTAGCTCTAAACGTACTACCGATCAGAACGCCGCTGGCGTACTGGGTCACGGTGATGACGCCACTACCTACACCGGCGGTCTGAAATACGACGCTAACAACATCTATCTGGCATCTCAGTACACCCAGACCTACAACGCAACTCGCGCTGGTAGCCTGGGCTTTGCTAACAAAGCACAGAACTTCGAAGTTGTTGCTCAGTACCAGTTCGACTTCGGTCTGCGTCCATCCGTGGCTTACCTGCAGTCTAAAGGTAAGAACCTGGAAGGCTACGGCGACCAGGATCTGCTGAAATATGTTGATGTTGGCGCGACTTACTACTTCAACAAAAACATGTCCACCTACGTTGACTACAAAATCAACCTGCTGGACAAAAATGACTTCACTCAGGCTGCCGGCATCGGTACCGATGACGTTGTGGGTGTAGGCCTGGTTTACCAGTTCTAATCTCAGTCAAAATGACAAAGGCGCCGCAAGGCGCCTTTGAGACTGCTGACAAAGTTCATTGCTATAAAAAAGTCCGAACCAAGGTCTAATAAAAACAATGAATAATGTTCTCTGGTTTGCCCCAAACGGTCGAAAACCACGTCTTTCGGCTGTTTGTCATCAATCTGAAAGGCGCCGCAAGGCGCCTTTTTTCTGTCTTAAACCTCAATGGCTCGCCGCTTGCCTCATCTCTTTTCCCCTTTTGCTGTACTCTTAGCCTCCCGAAACAGGAGAGTGACACCATGGATTTACGCCTTATTCGTCGCGGCTGCTTTGCCGTAGCCCTTATAGCCCTGGCAGGGTGCGATAACGCCCAAAACAGCGCCGCAAAGTCGGTGGTGCTGGAGGGTAAAACCATGGGGACTTACTGGCGTGTTAGCCTGGCCGACGTGGACGCCGCGCAGAAGACGACGCTGCAGAAAAAAATTCAGGCTCAGCTGGATGGCGATGACAAATTGATGTCGACCTGGAAAAAGGATTCGGCACTTTCCTTTTTTAACCAATCGACCAGTACTGAACCGTATCCGGTAAGCGAGGCGATGAGCGATATCGTCACCATGGCGCTGCGGATTGGCGCCAAAACCGACGGGGCGATGGACATTACGGTTGGGCCTCTGGTCAACTTGTGGGGATTTGGACCGGATAAACAGCCTCTGCACACCCCAAACCAGGCGCAAATCGACGCCGCGAAAGCGCTAACAGGCCTGCAGCATCTTAAGGTGGTAAATGCGGCCGGGCAGCAGTGGTTGCAAAAGGATCTGCAGGGGCTGTATGTCGATCTGTCGACTATCGGGGAAGGTTACGCCGCCGATCATCTTGCACGCCTGATGGAGCAAAATGGCATTAGCCGCTATCTCGTGTCCGTCGGCGGGGCGGTGGCCACTCGCGGGACAAATCCGGACGGCAAGCCTTGGCGCGTGGCCATTCAGAAGCCGACCGATCGGGAAAATGCCGTTCAGGCAATGGTCGATATTAACGGCCATGGGATCAGTACTTCAGGCAGCTACCGTAACTATTACGAACTGGATGGCAAACGTATCTCGCACATTATTAACCCTCAGACCGGGCGACCAATCGAGCACAAACTCGTTTCCGCGACCGTTATTGCCACCACGGCTATGGAGGCTGATGGTTGGGATACCGGCCTGATGGTACTGGGGGAAGAAAAAGCGAAGCAGGTCGCGCAGCGAGAAGGGCTGGCGGTTTATCTCATCAGCAAAGAAGGAGATGGCTTCCGCAGCTGGATGTCGCCGCAGTTCAAAACCTTCCTCCTCGACGAGAAAAATTAAAAAGCAAGAACCCGAGTTTTTCATCCGGCCCTGGCTGCCATGATGGTATCGTTAAGATAAGCATGAGGTCGTGATGATGAAACAGAACAACGGTTATATTACAGAGCAGCAACGCTGGCAGGCGGTTGAGCAGCGTGATGCCCGGGCTGACGGGCAGTTTGTCTTTGCCGTCAAAACGACCGGGATCTTCTGCCGGCCATCCTGCAGCGCCCGCCGTCCGCTGCGTGAAAATACGGGGTTCTACACTTCGCCCGAAGCGGCGCTGAAGGCCGGTTTCCGAGCCTGCAAACGCTGCCAGCCGGACAAGCTTGCCCCTGAGCTGCAGCGAGTTGCGCGCATCGAACAAGCCTGCCGCATTATTGAAGCCAGCGATTCACCTCTCACGCTTGATGAGCTGGCAGGGCAGGTTGCCATGAGCAGCTTTCACTTTCATCGACTGTTCAAAAGCGTCACCGGCGTAACGCCGAATGAATGGCAAAAAGCGCATCGTGCTCGTCGGCTGCGTGACGCGCTCGCGCAGGGAACAGAGGTAACAAAGGCCATTTTTGATGCCGGGTTTCAGTCCGGCAGCGCGTTCTACCATCAGGCTGATGCCGCGCTGGGCATGACGGCGAGCCAATACCGAAAGGGCGGGGCCCGTACGCACGTGCAGTTTGTGGTCGGCACCTGCCAATTGGGAGAGTTTCTGGTGGCTGAAAGCGAGCGGGGCATTTGTGCGATTTTGTTGGGTGAACATGCCGAAGCGCTGATAAGTGAACTCGAAACCGAGTTTCCCCGTTCACAGCTCATGCCGGGTGATGAAACGTTTGAGTCACGCGTTGCGCGGGTGATTAGTTTTATTGAGTCGCCAGGAACTGAATTTATCTTACCTCTCGACATTCGCGGCACGGCATTTCAGCAGTTGGTATGGCAGGCATTAAGAGCCGTTCCGCCCGGAGCTACCGTGAGCTACAGCGAGCTGGCGGCACGTATAGGTAAGCCCGCCGCCGTTCGTGCCGTGGCCGGTGCATGCGCGGCCAACACGCTTGCGGTCGCCATTCCCTGCCATCGAGTGATCCGCAGCGATGGTGGTTTGTCCGGCTACCGCTGGGGCGTGGAGCGCAAACGTCGGCTTCTGGAAAACGAGAAGCAAAGCCTGGAGGAATAATGCTGGATTTGTTCGCCGATGAGGCCCCCTGGGAAGAACCGCTCGCAGAAGGCGCAATTATTCTGCGCCGCTTTGCCCGGGAGGATGCCGCCGCGCTGATGGCGGCCGTTCATCAGGTATCGCAGCAGGCGCCTTTTCGCCATATGGTCACGCCCGGTGGACATACCATGTCGGTGGCGATGACCAACTGCGGCGAGCTGGGCTGGAGCACAAACCAGCACGGCTATCTCTATTCACCGAAGGACTCGCTGACCGGCCAGTTCTGGCCTCAGCTTCCCTCTCTGTTTCAGGACGTCTGCGCGCGAGCTTCGCATGCTGCGGGATACGCGGATTTTGACCCTGATGCCTGCCTGATCAACCGCTATGCGCCCGGAACAAAGCTCTCTCTTCATCAGGATAAAGACGAACCGAATCTGCGTCAGCCGATTGTTTCTGTCTCCCTGGGTTTACCTGCCGTTTTTCAGTTTGGCGGGCTACAGCGTAGCGATCCGCTGCAGCGCGTCATGCTTGAGCATGGCGACGTGGTGGTGTGGGGAGGCGCATCACGGCTTTTCTATCACGGCATTCTGCCTCTCAAACCCGGCTTTCATCCCCTTACCGACCAGTTCCGCTATAACCTGACCTTTCGCCGCGCGTCGTAAGGCAAATAAAAATAAGAATTATTCTTGCTGTGGACGGCGAGCCGTTTAAACTGCTCGCTGTTTTATTTTGCAGGTAGGGAATAATGGAGCTACTTCGTGTGGTTTATCGCCAGTATCGCTGGCCTTTTATGATGGTCATGGCGTTAAGCCTGGCAAGCGCCGCGCTGGGCATCGGCCTGATTGCCTTTATTAATCAGCGGCTGATTGAAACGCCAGATATCACCCTCGCGGTGTTGCCGGAATTTTTGGGCCTGCTTTTATTGCTGATGGCCGTGACGCTGGGCTCCCAGCTGGCATTAACTACCCTCGGTCACCATTTTGTTTTTCGCCTGCGTAGCGAGTTTATTAAGCGCCTGATGGATACCGACGTTGAGCGGGTCGAACAGCTTGGCAGCGCGGCGCTGTTGGCGGGGTTAACCAGCGATATTCGCAACATCACTATCGCTTTTGTGCGCCTGCCGGAGCTGGTGCAGGGCATTATTCTGGCTATCGGCTCTGCGGCCTATCTGGCCTGGCTCTCGCCGAAAATGCTGGGCGTCACCACCGTGTGGCTGGTGATAACCATTGTCGGTGGCTATTTGCTGGTGGCGCGGGTATACAAACATATGGCCCAGCTTCGGGAGATCGAAGATAAGCTCTATAACGACTACCAAACCGTCATCGAAGGGCGCAAAGAGCTGGCGTTGAACCGCGAGCGAGCGGAACGGATTTACCAGGATACCTACACGCCTCATGCTGCCGATTATCGAAACAACATTATCTGGGCGGATACCTACCACCTGAGCGCTGTAAACTGGTCAAATATTATGATGCTGGGCGCAATTGGCCTGGTGTTTTATATGGCTAACAGCCTGGGCTGGTCCGATACCAACGTAGCAGCCACTTTCTCTTTAACGTTGTTATTCCTGCGCACGCCACTCCTTTCTGCCGTGGGAGCCTTACCGACGCTATTAAGCGCCCAGGTTGCCTTTAACAAGCTGAACAAGTTCCAGCTCGCGCCTTACGATGCCCGGTTCCCCCGTTCGAAAGAAGCTGGGAACTGGCAACAGCTTGAAATGCGCGATGTGGTATTCCAGTACGGTGACAATAGCTTCGGCGTGGGCCCGCTTAATCTCACCATTAAGCGCGGAGAGCTGCTGTTCCTGATTGGCGGCAACGGCAGCGGAAAATCTACCCTTGCGATGCTGCTTACCGGACTTTATCAGCCGGTGAGCGGGGCTATTTACCTTGATGGAAAAAGAGTTGAGGCCGAAACGCAGGACGACTACCGCAAGCTATTTTCGGCAGTCTTTACCGACGTCTGGCTGTTCGACAGGCTTCTTGGACCGCAGGGTAAGCAGGCTAACCCTGAGCTGGTGGCCAGCTGGCTTGAGCGGTTGAAGATGAGCAGCAAGCTGGAGCTGGAAAACGGCACCATTCTTAACCTCAAGCTGTCGAAAGGTCAGCGCAAGCGCGTGGCGCTGCTGCTGGCGCTGGCGGAGGAACGCGATATTATTCTGCTGGACGAATGGGCCGCAGACCAGGATCCTCATTTCCGCCGGGAGTTCTACCAGGTGTTGCTGCCGCTGATGCAGCAAATGGGGAAAACGGTATTTGCCATCAGCCATGACGATAATTACTTCATCCATGCCGACCGCCTGCTGGAAATGCGCCAGGGTAAGCTTAGCGAACTTACCGGCCATGAGCGGGAGCAGGCGTCACGCGATGCCGTAGCAAGAACGGGCCATTAGGTCAGCGTTTTCTAAACAAAGTAAAAAAAACCAGTCTATTAAGGCTGGTTTTTTGTTTTCTTCATCTTCCCGCGCTATAAACTAACTCGTCGTTTCAAGGGAACAGTTTATTTATGACAGCCATTCAGAAGTACAGCACCAAAGAGCGCGACCAGGATCGGGCGCGCATCCTGCAAATCTTGCTGACGAATAAGGCCGTTGCCAGCGGCATTCTGGCCAAAGAGCCGCTCGCTGAAACGCAAAGTGCTGAACAGGATATCGCCGAGATAGTGACGCTGGTAGGGCGGCTGCCCGCGCCGGATCTCGCCGATGTCCTGGAAGCATTGCCCACGGAAGAGCGTTTAGCGCTGTGGAGCCTGATTACCGAAGAGCGGCGCGGTAGCGTACTGGTCGAAGCGGCAGAAACCGTCTGGGACGATCTGATTGAGGATATGAGCGATAAAGCGTTGCTTAACGCGCTACGTCCGCTGGATATTGACGATCAGATCTATCTGGCGCAATACCTTCCTCGCGATCTGGTCGGGCGCCTGCTGGCGACGATGCCGCAGAATGAGCGCACCCAGGTTCGCCAGATCCTGCATTATGACAAGCACAGCGTCGGTGCGATCATGGACTTTGAAGTGATCACCGTGCGTCCTGACGTCACGCTTGCCGTGGTGCAGCGCTATCTTCGACTTCGCGGTAAAGTCCCGCAGAACACCGATAAACTGTTCGTCACCAGCCGGGACAAAACGCTGTTGGGGGAGCTGGACCTCACCGCGATTTTGCTGCATGCGCCGCAAACGCCGGTGTTTAAAGTGATGGACGATAATCCCACCTGTTTTGCTCCGGAAGATCACGATGAAAAAGCCGCACGTACCTTTGAGCGTGACGACTTAATCAGCGCCGCGGTTATCGACAGCGCCGGCAAGCTGATGGGCCGCTTAACGGTCGATGAGATTGTTGACGTGGTGTACGAGGAAACCGACAGCGATTTGCGCCGCATGGGCGGCCTGAGCACGGAAGAGGACGTCTTTGCGCCGGTGAGCAAAGCCGTTCGCACCCGATGGGCGTGGCTTGCCATTAACCTTTGTACTGCGTTTGTGGCTTCCCGTGTGATCGGGCTCTTTGAACATACCATTTCTCAGCTGGTGGCCCTGGCGTCTCTGATGCCGATTGTGGCCGGTATCGGCGGCAACACCGGTAACCAGACTATTACCATGATCGTGCGCGCGTTAGCGCTACAGCATATTCAGGCCGGCAATATCTCATTCCTGATGCTGCGCGAGCTTGGCGTGGCGTTGATCAACGGCCTGGTCTGGGGCGGCGTGATGGGAACGATTACCTGGCTGTTGTATAACGACGCAGCGATGGGCGGCGTCATGACGCTGGCGATGATCCTGAATCTTTTGGTTGCGGCGCTGATGGGCGTGGTTATTCCGATGACGATGACCAAACTGGGCAAAGATCCCGCCGTCGGCTCAAGCGTAATGATCACGGCGATAACCGACACCGGCGGATTCTTTATCTTCCTCGGCCTGGCAACGTTGTTCCTGCTGTAATCCGATATAACGCCCTGAATGGCGTTCAGGGCGTAGCGGTTTTTATTTCTTCAGTCCGGATTTTTTCACGATATACCTAATTTGTGAAATAAGACTGGAGAGGTATTTCTTCTGGCGGTATTCGTGCTTAGAACGCAGTTTTAACAGGGTGGTTGTATGGGCATCCTGCAGCGGCAAGCCTTTCCAGGGCGATTGCTCGTAGGCAATATCAAAATAGACCGACGACGGGTAACGCATCCATTGTAACCAGGGTTTTGAGCTGCTGGTGTAGTGGATAAAGACCGTCTCATCGGTAATAGCTTCGCTATGCAGATGTGACGTTTTGAGACCAAAGTGATGGGCGGCGTCATAAATCTGATTATATTTTCCCGGCAGCAACAGGCTGTTTTTATGGAAAAGAATATTCAGCACGTCCTGATCGAGGAAGCTGTATTCCGTCGTTTTATCCCCAATCATCGCCAGCGCTTTTTCGGTAAAATTGTTCAGCTTCCACTGTTCGAGATTCAGGTAAATTACCCCGGCATTAAAATAATTACCTTCCATTCCAGACAAACCCAGTCGTTCCTCGCACGTCTGCTGTACTAATCCCAGATCCGGGACCACGGCGGCATACTTTTCCCCTAATTTGAGATCCAGGAGAGCGTCAGGACTGGCTTTGCACATCACGTCGGCATCAAGATAAAGAACGGTTTTCTTAGTCGATGACAGAGAGTTAAACGCAATAAAGCGATAGTAGGTCGCGACGGTCCATTTGGCCCGTACGGGGAAATCTGAGAAGGATGTTTTGTCGATCAGATAAATATAAATATTTGTCTGGAATTTTTGCGCCAGCGCGTTAAATTTTTCGAGATGATCGTTGCTGATAAAATCAGTGAAAAAATGGAAGTTGAATTTCTTACTGCTATTAATGAGCACTGATACGGCAGAAACGGCGGCACCTAATAAAAAATTCTTGTCGATGCTATAGACAACATCATGTGCCTCTTCGCCTTCAGCCAGGGAGAGATACTCATTACTCACAATATACTTAACAACATGTTCCATTTCGAATTAGCCTATTTCTTTGCCTGTAGGGCTTTTCCCTAATGGCGTAATATGTCAAAAATCCGCCCCTGACGGAAGTGGCTGTACTTTATTTGCACGGCAGATGGAAGATTTCAGGTACAAAAAAACCAGCCACTGAGGGCTGGTTTTAAAATTTTGGTCGGCACGAGAGGATTTGAACCTCCGACCCCCGACACCCCATGACGGTGCGCTACCAGGCTGCGCTACGTGCCGACGCAGAAGAATAATACTACATTTTTTCGCGTTGATTGCAAGGACGGTTACGGCTAACTGTCTTATAAATAAACAATTAGTTGGCGATGAAACGCTTCTCGTCGGTCAGCACCTGCAGCAGCAGATCAAGCTGAGGCTTGGTCTCTTCGATTCTCTTGCCCTGCAGATCGTACATCCTGTAGTTGCCGTTATTGCTAAGCACCAGCGTCATTTCCGGCGTGGTCACGGCCAGGGTTTCGTTGTCGGCCCCAATCACCCAATTATTACGACGGGTCGCGGCAAACAGATCTTCGCCCTGAGAATATTCATTTGCCGGCGTTTTAACGTGCAGCAGGCGCTGCATCAGCGTTGTCATGACATCCTGATGATCGGTGAGCTTGGTGATGGTCTGTGCTGGCGTACCCGGCCAATGGATCACCAGCGGTACCTGAATATGAGCCCGTGACCAGGCAAAAGCATCGCGCTGTGCGCCAAGCGGGACACCGTGTCCTGCGGTAACGATCACCACGGTATTTTGCAGTTTACCCGCCGCCTGAAGCGCATCCAGCACGCGTTTAATCTGTTCATCTACGTTGCCGGCCGCGCGGGAATAGCGCCGCTCAAAGCCCTGCTGGTTGCCGTTGTCGTCAATGCTGGTGCCGTTAAAGGCCACCCACGAGAACCAGCGGTTATCGTCAGAGGCATACTGATTGAGCCAGTTAATCCACTGTGTTGCCGTCTGGCTGTCGCCCTGGTTTTTAGCCGGACGTAGCGAGAAGTCGGAGAGCAGGGCCTGGCGGTACATTGCCGAGTTAAAGCCGTCGGAGGCAAAAAGGCCAAGCTGGTAGCCCTGCTGGTTTAAGCCGGTAATCAGCGCGGCAGGCGTACGTTTTGATAGCACGCCGTCCATATAAGCCGGTGAAATGCCGTAGAACAGGCCGAAGATACCGCTGTCGGTACTATTCCCGGAGCTCATGTGCTGGGTAAAGCGGATATTGCCGGCGGCGAATTCGCTCAGCGCTGGCATATCTTTGCTCACGCTGTCTGCGTTCAGGCCGTCCACGGTAATCAGCAGAACATTGTTGCCGATACCCATATCGCGGAACTGCAGGTTACTCAGCGGATACTGCACCGAAAGCGCTTCCGGGCTGCCTTGCTCAACCAGACGACGCTGGTACTCTTGCGCATCAAGCAGGCCGTGTTTTTCAAGGAAGCGACGTGCCGTCATCGGGTAAGAAAGCGGCAGATTCGCCCGCTGCATGGTTATCGGGCGATAAAAGTTAGCATCCGCCCAGATATACATCAGGTGGCTGCTAAAGAAAGAGATAAAGAACAGAATCACTAAAGGACGCACGTATTTACGGCGACGGCCGAGGCTGCGCAGCTTCTGCCAGCTCCACGTCGCAAACAGCATCTCAATAAGCAAAATCACCGGTGCGCTGATGAACATCAGCTGCCAGTCGCGGGCCATCTCCCCCTGGTCAGGGTTAATCACCAGATCCCAGACGGTGGGATTAAGGTGAAGGTGGAAGCGCGTGAAAACTTCGCTGTCTATCAGCAATAGCGTCATGCCCGCCGTGGCTAAGGCAGCGCTGATAAAGCGCAGCAGGCGCTGCGACATCACGATAAACGTCAGCGGAAAAATCAGCAGCAAATAGGCAGCAAACACCAAAAAACTAAAGTGCCCAACGACGCTAAGGTACGAATAAACTCGCCCCGTCAGCGTCGTTGGCCAGTCGGCAATAAACAGATAGCGGCTACCCAGCAGCATGGCCAGCAGGATATTAAACAGGGCGAACCAGTGTCCCCAACTGACCATCTGGGAAACTTTTTCGCGGTAGCGCTGACGGTTAGTCACCATAACTTGTTACGATAGTTCCTTAGTGGGCTTTATCTTCGCTCACCGAAGCTTGAAGCGCCTCGGCAAAGGAGCGAGCCAAAGGACGACGCTGAGCGGACGCCACGCTGGTGTTTATCAGATTGGTGACCATATTTCCCAAAACCATCAGGGAAAGATCGGTAGGCGCGTGGTGTTTTTCCAGCACGCCGGCCAGTTCGGTCAGCATCGCTTCAACTTGTTCGTCACTGTAGCGGGATGTTTGTGGCATAAATTAAAAATCATTCGTATTCGGGAAAGGGCATTATCTTACCGTAGCAGGGACGATTTTTCCGCTTTTTTATCACGACTTGCGTCCCGGTAGCGGCGGTGGTTGAATACCGCCCGGTCTTAAAGGAGAGTTTAACATGAGTCTGGATATCAACCAGATTGCCCTGCATCAACTGATTAAGCGCGATGAGCAGACGCTGGACGTCGTGCTTCGCGATTCGCTGCTGGCAACCGACGGTGCCGTCGAAGATATGATGGCGGAGCTGCACCGCGTGTACAGCGCCAAAAATAAAGCTTACGGCCTGTTCAGCGAAGAGAGCGAGCTGGCCGAAGCGCTGCGTTTACAGCGTAAAGGCGATGAGGATTTTCTTGCCTTTACCCGTGCGGCGACCGGTCGCCTTCGCGATGAACTGGCAAAATACCCGTTTGCCGACGGCGGCATTGTGCTGTTTTGCCACTACCGTTATCTGGCGGTGGAATATTTGCTGGTGGCGGTGCTGAACAATCTGAGCAGCATGCGCGTTAACGAAGAGCTGGATATTAGCGCGACCCACTACCTGGACATCAACCACGCGGACATCGTCGCGCGTATTGATTTGACTGAATGGGAAACCAACCCGGAGTCTACCCGCTATCTGACCTTCCTGAAGGGCAGAGTGGGGCGCAAAGTGGCCGATTTCTTTATGGACTTCCTGGGCGCCAGCGAAGGCCTGAACGCAAAGGCGCAGAACAAAGGTCTGCTGCAGGCGCTGGACGACTTCACCAATGAAGCCCAGTTGGACAAAAACGAGCGCCAGGCCGCGCGGCAGCAGGTTTATGCCTACTGCAACGAACAGCTTCAGGCGGGAGAAGAGATTGAACTCTCTTCATTGGCCGATGAGCTGCCGTGGGCGGTTGACGACAAGAACTTCCAACAGTTTACCGCCGACAAGGGCTACGAACTGGAAGAGAGCTTCCCGGCCGATCGCGGAACTCTGCGTCAGCTGACTAAATATGCCGGTAGCGGCGGCGGGCTGACGATTAGCTTCGATGCCATGCTGCTGGGCGAGCGTATTTTCTGGGATCCGGCGACGGATACCCTGACTATCAAAGGGACGCCGCCGAACCTGCGCGACCAGCTCCAGCGCCGCACTTCCGGGAAATAACCCGTCAAAACGGCCCGCATATTACCGGCGGGCCGTATCAAGTACTCATTGCTTAAGCTTACGGCGCAACCGTAGGGCAAGTATTTGGGATGTATTCTGGCTCCGGACCTTCGCTTTCGGGCAGGCGGTGCAAATTTCGAATCTCCAGCTTTTCCCCCATCCAGACTGCGTGAGCGGTATGGTCGGCTTTGGGGTGCCCGGTATTAGGGTGCAGCAGCACGGTTAGTCCGCTGCGGTTGAGCATCAGCCACGGCGCCAGGCGCACAAATTCATCGGGCATAAAAGCGACCTGGTACATCGGCAGGGCGTGAGGGCCAACGGGCTCGTCGTGCCAGCGCCCGAGCAGCACGGAAAAACGCTGCGCAATTTCTTGCCGAATCCTTTCCGCGGTCGCCCTCTGCTGAGGCGTCTCGAAATAGATATGGGCGTGGTAGCTTTGTATCGTCCTGATAGCCTGGATATCCGTTTCTACGGCGGGTGTCAGCGATGCACCTGCGGGGGTTTTTTCAACCATGGAAGTTATCTCTCAGTGCCAGGCGTGGCGTCGGGAATGCTTATATAACAAAAAACCCCGCCGAAGCGGGGTTTTTTTCGAACTTAACTCGCGATTAAGCGCGAACGAAGTCGATGTGAGTCAGTTTTGGCTTGAACGGGTGACGCTGAACAGCCTGAACTTTCACTTTTACTTCTTTGCCGTCGATAGACAGGGTCAGAACTTCTTCGTAGAAACCAGGTTTAGCCTGCTGGTTCATTACGGAGTCGTGATCCAGTTCGATGGATACAGGAGCTTCCGCGCCACCATAAACGATAGCTGGGAATTTGTTTGCTGCACGCAGGCGGCGGCTCGCACCCTTGCCCTGCTCTTTACGTTCTACTGCATTGATAGTAAACATTGAATGTTTCTCTTTAAATAAGCCTGCTACAGGCGACCCAGCAGCAGGTAAAGTTTTCTGCTTTGCGGATGCAAAAGCGGGCGGCATTATAGCCATATCTGACCCTGTCGGCAATGAAAAGTACCGCTTAACCGCGCAATTCATTGGCCCGGCGGAAGCGTCCCTGGTAGTCGAAAACCTTCTCTCGAACGTTCCAGAATTGCCCCTTCATGCGGGCAACCACGAAATCAGGATGGCGCAGCAGCGCCTGCTGGGCTACAACGTCTGCGGCGTTTATCCAACGTAACGGCACGCCGGGCGCGCGTGAGTGTGGGCGGATAAACAGTTGTTCAAACGCCATACGTTGAGCGGGTGTCTGGAGACGGAAGCGCTCGCTAACGTCTGCTCCGTCTTCATCGTAATAGGTGATTTTCAGCCAGTCGCCATTAGCGTCGCCGCCGTGCTGTAGCGTCATGCCGCTGCAGCGTAGCACCAGCGCATCCTTTAGCTTCAGGGCGGCTTTGAGCATATCGTCCGGGTCGACCAGCACGTGATCGCACTGATGGCATCGGCGGGCGGCAATATCATTTTCCGCATTGCAGTTGGGGCAGTTTTTGAAGCGAAACCGATAGTCGCACTGCTCCCGCAGGCCGTCATCGTCTTCAAACCAGCCCTGGCAGCGGCGGCCAAAGTGTTCAGTTACCGTACCGTCTGCGGTGGTTTTTCCCCAGAACGTATTGGCAAAACCGCAGGACGGGCAAAAGACCTGCACCGGTACGTTGTCGCTTTTTCCTTTGGCATGGCCCACTTCCGGGGTAAATAAGTCATGCGGATTGCCGGCGTAGTCGAGGATCAGGCAGTCTTTTTTACCGGGCGACAGGCGCAGGCCGCGACCAACGATTTGTTGGTAAAGGCTAACTGACTCGGTAGGACGCAGGATGGCTATCAGGTCCACGTGCGGCGCATCAAAACCGGTGGTCAGTACCGCCACGTTCACCAGAAACCGGAACTGCTGATTTTTAAAAGCTTCGATAAGCGTATCGCGCGCCGGGCCGGGCGTATCGGCGGTAATCAAGGCTGCGTCGGTGGTGGGCAACAGGGCGATAATCTCTTTGGCGTGCTCTACCGTGGCGGCGAAAATCATTACGCCACGGCGCTCGGCGGCAAACTCAACTATCTGGCTGATGATGTGGGGCGTGATGCGTTTTTGCTGCTTAAGCTCACGGTTCAGGTCGGCTTCGCTGAACAGCCCGTTGGACTGCGCCTGCAGGCGGCTAAAGTCGTATTGCACCACCGGCATATCCAGCCTTTCCGGCGGCGTCAGGTAGCCATGCTTAATCATATAGCGCAGCGGCAGCTCGTAAATGCAGTCGCGGAACAGCGCTTTTTCATCGCCGCGAACCATGCCGTGATAGTGAAATTGATAAATCCAGCCTTTGCCGAGACGGTAAGGCGTCGCGGTCAGCCCCAATAGCCGTAGCCTGGGGTTGTTGCCGCGCAGATGCGTGAGGATTTGCTGATACTGACTTTCGTCGCTGTCGCCGATACGGTGGCATTCATCGACAATCAGCAGGGAAAACTCACCGTGAAAATGCTCAAGATTGCGGGCCACGGACTGCACGCTGCCAAACACCACTTTTCCCTGACTCTCTTTGCGCTGCAGGCCGGCGGCAAAAATGTCTGCTTCCAGCCCAAGGGCGACGTATTTCGCGTGGTTTTGCGCCACCAGCTCTTTTACGTGAGCAAGCACCAACACGCGTCCACGTGCCACTCTTGCCAGCTCCGCTATCACCAGGCTTTTGCCCGCGCCGGTAGGCAGCACGATAACGGCGGGTTCAGAATGTTTACGGAAGTAGCTGAGGGTGGCGTCCACCGCTTCTTGCTGATAGGGGCGTAGAGTAAAAGACATGGCAGGGTGGTTTTTCAACCTTCTTATCAAATGACTGCAACGATTATGCCATAAAGCACGGTTTTACCTTGAGAGAGTTTTTGATGTCGCTATACTGGCAAACTAATTATCAGGCAAACCAATTTTCACCTGAATTTGGGCTTCAGTCCCGGCCGCAATCTCGCTTGTCGGCACCTTCATGAAACAGGCAATACACTAATGCGACTCGATAAATTTATCTCTCAGCAGCTCGGCGTCAGCCGTGCTATCTCTGGCCGCGAAATCCGCGCTAGCCGCGTCACCATTGACGATGAAGTGGTGCGTGACGCCTCTTTTAAACTGCTGCCGGAACACCAGGTGGCGTTTGATGGCAACCCGCTGACCCAGCAAAATGGCCCACGCTATTTCATGCTTAATAAGCCGCAGGGCTACGTTTGCTCGACCGATGACCCGGATCATCCGACGGTGCTTTACTTCCTGGACGTGCCGGTGGCGCACAAGCTGCATGCTGCGGGTCGCCTTGATATCGACACCACCGGTCTGGTGCTGATGACGGACGACGGCCAGTGGTCGCACCGCATTACTTCTCCGCGCCATCATTGCGAAAAAACCTATCTTGTGACGCTGGAATCGCCGGTAGAAGAGGGCACGGCGGAACACTTCGCGAAAGGCGTTCAGCTGCATAATGAGAAAGATCTCACCAAACCTGCCGTGCTGGAAGTGATTACCCCCACGGAAGTGCGCCTGACCATCAGCGAAGGTCGCTACCACCAGGTCAAACGCATGTTCGCGGCGGTCGGTAACCGCGTTGTTGGCCTGCACCGCGAGCGTATTGGTGAAATCGCACTGGATCCTGAGCTGGCCCCCGGTGAGTACCGCCCGTTAACCGAACAGGAAATTGCCAGCGTCGGCATGCCCTAATCTCCGGAGTGACTTTTGAGCCGTAAACAGAACTCTTCTGTCGGTATTATCGTAATCCTTGGCCTGCTGGCGATGCTGATGCCGCTGTCCATCGATATGTATCTGCCGGCGTTGCCGATGATTGCCCAGGGCTTTAATGTGCCGGCGGGCAGCGCGCAAATGACCCTCAGTACCTATATTCTGGGCTTTGCAATCGGGCAGATCTTCTATGGGCCGATGGCCGATAGCCTGGGGCGTAAGCCGGTGGTGCTGGGTGGCACGCTGATATTTGCCCTCGCGGCTATCGCCTGCGCGCTTTCACAGACCATCGAGCAGCTGATTTGGATGCGTTTTCTGCATGGCCTCGCGGCCGCGGCGGCGAGCGTGGTCATCAATGCCCTGATGCGCGATATCTATCCGAAAGAAGAGTTCTCCCGGATGATGTCCTTCGTGATGCTGATAACCACCATTGCGCCGCTAGTCGCGCCTATGGTCGGGGGAGCGGTGCTGGTGTGGTTTAGCTGGCATGTTATCTTCTGGATTCTGGCCGCCGCCGCGCTGCTGGCCTCAGCGATGATTTTCTTCTTTATTCACGAAACGTTGGCCCCTGAGATGCGGCAGAAATTTAATCTGCGCACTACGGTCGGGAATTTCGCCACGCTGTTCCGCCATAAGCGCGTGCTCAGCTATATGCTGGCCAGCGGCTTCAGCTTCGCCGGTATGTTCTCGTTTCTTAGCGCGGGGCCGTTCGTTTACATCGAACTCAACCACGTTTCGCCCCAGCATTTTGGCTACTACTTTGCGCTGAACGTGGTGTTCCTGTTCATCATGACCATGATCAACAGCCGCTTTGTGCGCAGGGTTGGGGCGATCAACATGTTTCGGACCGGGCTTTGCATCCAGTTTGCGATGGCGGTATGGCTGGTGGTGAGCAGCCAGCTGGACTTCGGCTTCTGGGCGATGGTGCTTGGCGTGGCGATATTTATCAGCTGCGTGTCGCTGGTTTCCTCCAACGCCATGGCGGTGATTCTGGACGAGTTCCCGCACATGGCCGGGACTGCGTCTTCGTTGGCCGGCACCTTCCGCTTTGGTATTGGCGCGCTAACCGGGGCTTTACTCTCGGTGGCAACCTTTAACACCGCCTGGCCGATGATCTGGTCCATTGCTATCTGTGCGACAGCCTCGGTGGTGTTCTACTTTTACGCCAGCAAAGCCCGCCACAAAAAGGCCTGAAAACGCGCGGGTGTTTCGGTTCAGAAACGCCCGTGTTCTTCGCTAAAACTCCGCCATTACGTCCGTCGATACAGGATATATGTTTCGCATATGTAAAACGCTCAACTGTAAAAAGTCACAACTTTGTAGTTAAAAAGGTTGAGTTAGATCTCAGAAAGCGATACATATAGCGCCGAAACGCGTGCTGTAGCACAAAAATAAAGCGTTAGTAATGAAATTACTACAGTGGATGTAAGTCAGTTTCGTACTCGTTTAAACGCAATTTATCAACATTGTGTTAACCTTTATGCAAACTGTTTGAGATATATTGCCGATTGGAACTTCCGGGGAAATGAAATTGAACACCATACAACTGTCCATCGTGCACCGCCTGCCGCAGAGCTATCGCTGGTTGACGGGTTTTGCAGGCTCCAAAGTTGAACCGATTCCGCAAAACGGCCCACAAGACGACGGTTGCCTGATTGGCCTCAAGCTGCTGAGCCCGGATGGGGAAAAGGCGTGGCCGATCATGGATACGCTTAGCCAGGCATTAAGCGATATTGAAGTCGACAGTTCGGTGGTCGAGTGCGAAGGCGAGCCGTGCCTGTTTGTTAATCTTCAGGATGAGCTGGCAGCAACCTGCCGCCTGAAAAACGTTGGCGTGGCCATTGCCGAACCTTTTTCCAGCAATAACCCTTTCTGATCTCAGGCGAGTGCCAGAAGCTGACGCGTGTAGTCGCTTTGCGGGGCGCTAAAGATCTGCCTGCAGTCTCCCTGTTCGACAACTTCCCCCTGATGCAGCACTACCATCTGGTGGCAAAGCGCTTTGACCACCTGCAAATCATGGCTGATGAAGATATACGCCAGCCGGTGCTTTTCCTGCAGTGATTTTAACAGCGCCAGAATTTGCGCCTGAACCGAGCGGTCCAGCGAGGACGTCGGCTCATCCAGCACGATAAGCTGCGGCTGCAAAATTAAAGCCCTGGCAATAGCGATGCGCTGACGCTGGCCGCCGGAAAACTCAGCCGGGTAGCGGTGCAGCATATCCGCCTGCAGGCCAACTTCCTCCAGAGCCTGAATCACTTTAGCCTCACGTTCGGCGGCGTTTAGCGATGGATGATGCACCCGCAGGCCTTCCTCAACGATTTGCAACACGTCGAGGCGTGGGTTCAGCGAAGAATTAGGGTCCTGGAAAACCACCTGAACGCGGTGGCGCAGCGGCAGCAGCTGTTTGCGCTTAAGCTCATGCAGAGGCTGGCCGTCAAACCAGATAGCGCCGGTGGAATGAATTAATCGCAGCAGCGCCAGCCCGGTGGTGCTTTTACCCGAACCTGATTCGCCAACCAGGCCCAGGCTTTCGCCGGGCCGCAGCTCGAAGCTCAGCTTTTTAAGGCCATAATGGTGGCCCACCGTTCTTTTCAACAGCCCCCGACGAATGGGGAAAGCGACCTGCAGATCCTCAACCTTGAGCAAAGGAGCAACGCCCTTTTGAAGCGGCACCGGCTCCCCTGAAGGCTCTGCGTTCAGCAGTTGCCGGGTATAGGGATGCTGAGGGTTGTTAAATAGCCGGGCGGCAGGCTGCTGTTCAACGCACTGACCGTGACGCATGACCGCCACGTTATCAGCCAGCTTTTTCACAATGCTCAGGTTATGCGTGATAAACAGCAGCCCCATGTTCAGCTCCTGCTTCAGCTCTTGCAGCAGCTGCAGGATCTGCGCCTGAACGGAAACGTCCAGCGCGGTTGTCGGCTCATCGGCAATCAGCAATTCAGGTCGCGTCAGCAGCGCCATGGCAATCATCACGCGCTGGCGTTCCCCGCCGGACAGCAGGTGAGGGTAGTCATTCAGCCGGGCCGCAGGGGTGCGGATCCCCACGCGATCGAGACAGGTAAGAATCTCCGCCCGCGCCGCCTCCGGCCGCATTCCCCGGTGCAAAGAGAGCACTTCATAAAGCTGTTTTTCGATAGTGTGCAGCGGGTTTAATGACACCATCGGTTCCTGAAAAATCATCGCAATTTTGTTGCCGCGCACGCCGCGCAGCGCTCTTTCTGGCGCGTTTAGCAGGTCCGTACCGTGAAACAAAATCTCTCCCGAAGGATAAACCACGGGCGGTGACGGCAGCAACCGCAGCACGGAGAGCGCCGTCACGCTCTTCCCCGACCCGGACTCGCCGACCAGCGCCAGCGTCTCGCCTGCTTCAACCTGAAGAGAAACCGAGTCCACCACCTGATGCAGCGTTTTACCTTGCTGAAAAGCAATAGAAAGATGGTTGATGGCGAGTAGCGGAGTCGTCATGGTCAGCGCGCCTTAGAAGGATCAAAGGCGTCACGGACCGCTTCGCCAATAAAAATTAACAGGGAGAGCAAGATCGCCAGAGATAGAAAGGCGGAAATGCCCAACCACGGTGCCTGCAGGTTGTTTTTCCCCTGCAGTACCAGTTCGCCAAGCGAAGGTGAGCCAAGCGGCAGACCAAAACCGAGGAAGTCGAGTGAGGTCAGGGTCGTTATCGAAGCGCACAGAATAAAGGGCAGGAAGGTCAGGGTGGCGACCATGGCGTTAGGTAACATATGGCGGGTCATGATTGACCAGTCGCCGACGCCCATCGCCCGCGCAGCGCGAATATAGTCGAAATTGCGGGTGCGCAAAAACTCTGCCCGCACGACGCCGACCAGCCCCATCCAGCCAAATAATACGGTGATGCCCAGCAGCCACCAAAAGTTAGGCTGCACCACGCTCGACAGCATGATTATCAAAAATAGCGTTGGCATCCCCGACCAGACTTCTATCAAGCGTTGCCCCCACAGGTCGACGCGCCCGCCGTAATAGCCCTGCACCGCGCCTGCCAGAACGCCAATAATGCTGGAGAAAAAGGTCAGCATCAGGCCGAAGAGCACGGAAATGCGGGTTCCGTAAAGTATTCTCGCCAGCACGTCGCTGCCGTTGGCATCGGTGCCGAGCCAGTTTTGCGCGCTGGGTGGCGAAGGGAACGGCACGTTGCTGGCGTAGTTAATGGTGTTGCTGCTAAAGCGTATCGGCGCCCAGAGGATCCAGCCTTTGTCGCTCAGGCGCGCGGTTAACCAGGGGTCCTGGTAGTCGGCGGGGGTGGCAAGCGGGCCGCCAAAATCGCTTTCGCTGTAGTTTTTTATCGACGGGAACCAGAGCTTGCCTTCGTAATGCACCAGCAGCGGACGATCGTTGGCGACCAGCTCTGAACCCATGCTCAAAATAAAGATAAGGGCAAAGATCCACAGCGACCAGTAGCCACGGCGGTTCTGTCGAAAACGCGTCCAGCGCGCCTGGTTTACCGGGCTTAGTCGGCTCATCCTCGGCCCTCAAAATCAATGCGGGGATCGACCAGCGTATAGGTGACATCGCTGATGATGTTGGTCAGCAGGCCAATCAAGCTAAAAATATACAGCGTGCCGAAAATCACCGGATAGTCGCGTGAAATCGTCGCCTCGTAGCCAAGCAGGCCCAGGCCGTTAAGAGAGAACATCACTTCAATAAGCAGCGATCCGGTGAAGAACATGCTGATAAACGTTGCCGGAAAACCAGCGATCACCAGCAGCATCGCGTTACGAAAGACGTGGCGATACAGAATTTTCTTCTCATCCAGCCCCTTAGCCCGCGCGGTCACCACGTACTGTTTACGAATCTCATCGAGGAAGGAATTTTTCGTCAGCATGGTCAGCGTGGCGAAGCCGCCGATAACCGTTGCCAGCACCGGTAGCGCGATGTGCCACAGATAATCGGTGATTTTGCTGTACCAGGGCAGGGCGTCAAAATTGGCCGACGTCAGCCCTCGCAGAGGGAACCAGTCGAGATAAGTCCCGCCGGCAAACAGCACAATCAGCAGGATGGCAAACAAAAACGCCGGGATGGCATAGCCGATGATGATAAAAATGCTGCTCCAGATATCAAAGCTGCTGCCGTTGCTCACCGCCTTGCGGATCCCAAGCGGAATTGACACCAGATAGATGATCAGCGTGCTCCACAGCCCGATGGAAATGGATACGGGCAGGCTGTCTTTAATCAGCTTGATCACCGAAGAGCTACGGAACAGGCTATTACCAAAGTCAAAGCGTAAATAGTCGCCCAGCATAGTGAAATAACGCTCGTGCAGCGGCTTGTCGAACCCATAGCGATGCACAATCTCTGCGATGACTTCAGGGTCGAGTCCACGGCCACCCCGGTACTGGCTGCTGGTAACATCCCCCACGCCGGTTCGGGCATGGCTGCCGCCCATTGCATCGTTACTCACGCCCGGCATGCCGCTGCTGTGGCCCATCTGTATGGCCGCAATAGCCTGATCTACCGGCCCGCCAGGCGCGATTTGCACGATGAAAAAGTTGATGGTGATTATCGCCCACAGGGTGGGAATGATGAGCAGCAGACGTCGGAGAATATAAGCGCCCACGTTAGTCCCCCTGGCGCCGGTCGGCAGGCAGCTTCGCCGCTTTGTTTACGTCATACCACCAGTTATCAAAGCCGTTGTTATACATTGGGCGGATGGCCGGGCGGGAGAATTTATTCCACCAGGCTAAACGGTCGGCTGACGTATACCACATCGGCAGCATGTAGTTGTTCCAGGTCAGCACGCGGTCAAGGGCACGGCCCAGCGGCAGCAGTTTTTTCTTATCGCCCTGGCTGGCGATAATCATCTCGATAAGCTTGTCGATAACCGGGCTTTGCACGCCGGGTGCGTTATAGCTCGAATTGATGTACTCCGATGCCCAGATGATTTGTAAATCCGGGCTTGGGTAAGGCATCGCGCTGTAAACCCGAGGCATCATGTCGTAATCACGGCTGCGCAGGCGGCTGGAGAGCTGCGAGTTATCCACCTGGCGGATGTTCATGGTAATGCCCAGGCGCTGCAAGTTGCGCTGGAAGGGGAGGATCCACTGCGTATTGCCTGCCGTGCCGGCCAGCAGTTCAAAAACAAACGGCTTGCCGGTGCTCACACTCACCAGCTTCTGGTCTTTTAACTCCCAACCCGCTTCTTTAAGCAGGCTGAGCGCCTTAAGCAGGTTATCCCGGTCAAACCCACGGCCGTCTGATTTAGGCGGGTTGTAGATTGAGGTGAAGACCTCCGGCGGGAGATCTTTTTTCATCGGCGCCAGCAGCATCAGTTCGTCGGCGTCCGGATAGCCGCGTGCGGCGTATTCGGTATTCTGGAAGTAGCTGTTGGCCCGACTATAGGCGCCATAAAACAGCGCTTTGTTCATCCATTCAAAATCAAACGCCAGGCCGATAGCTTCCCTTACCCGACGGTCGCTAAAAATGGGGCGCTGGATGTTAAATGCCAGCCAGCGGGTGTCCTGGGCGGATTCGTTTTTCTGTTCATCTTTAACGATGAAGTGGTTGCTGAAGTTTTTACCTGTATAGCGCGTGGCCCAGTTCTTGGCAGAAACTTCGCTGCGAAAATCAAAAGCTCCGGCCTTGAAGGCCTCGAAGGCAACGTCATCATCAAGATAATAGTCGTAGCGGATGGTATTAAAGTTCCAACGCCCCCGGTTCACTGGCAGATTTGCTGCCCAATAGTCACGGACTCGCGACCAGGTGATGTATTGACCCATTTTCCAGTCGGTGATTTTGTACGGTCCGCTGGAAGGCGGAGGGGAAGAAAGTGGGTCGCTTAGTTTGTGATCTTTCCAGAACTTTTCCGGGAATACTGGCAGTGAGAACAAGCCCAGCATTCTGTCTTTGCTCGGCGTGGCAAGCTCGATGCGCACGGTCAGCGGAGCAATCGCTCGTACCGTCGCCCCTTTGTATATCAGCCGGAACTGCGGCACGCCTTCGGTCATGAATTTATTGAAGGTGAACGCGACGTCCTGCGCGGTAATCGGGCTGCCGTCCTGGTAACGGGCGCGGGGATTGATTGAGATTTCAGCCCAGGCAAAGTTGGACGGATAGCGGGCCATCTCGGCAATCAGCGGGTAATAACTGCCGGGTTCATCATCGGAGGTAGTAAACAGCGTGTCGTACAGCGCATCGGTGCGGATACCGGGGTTACCTCGCATGGCGAAGCGGTTGAAGTTATCAAAGGTGCCAATGGCCGAAAGCGTAATATTACCGCCTTTTGGGGCCGCTGGATTAACGTAATCGAACTGAGTGAAGTTGACGGCGTATTTAGGTTCGCCCAGCACGGCAAAGGCATAACTTTCGTTTATCTCTGCGGCGCACGGCATCAGGGAAAACGTGCTCAGGCAAAGCAGCATCAGTGCACGTACAGCTCTCGTCATCTTCATTCCTTGCCTGGTGGATGGCAGACCGCAGGCGTCGCGCTCCTGCGCCCGGTAAGCCCATGATGGTTAATCATAAGTTAGCCGGCGAAGATTGTGCAATGTCTGTCAGTCTTTCAGTTCGTCATAAAGCGTGTGGGACGGGTTCCAGCTGGCGAGCTGGCTTAGGGTCAGCGGGCGGCTGAAGTAATAGCCCTGCAGGAAGTTACAGCCACGCTCAATAAGCCATTTTGCCTGCTCCGGCGTTTCCACGCCTTCCGCGACCGTATTCATGTTCAGCCGCTGGGCGAGCGTCAGCACGGCGTCCAACACCGGAGCCGTCACCGTCTCCATGCCGATGGAGTTGACGAAGCCGCGGTCGATTTTCAGGTAATCCAGGGTAAACCGTTCCAGGTAAATCAGCGCGCTGTGGCCGGTGCCGAAGTCATCAACCGCAATTTCAAACCCTTGCTCATGCAGCCAGGCGAAAATCCCCATCGCCTCTTTTTCTTTCAGCATATCGCGTTCGGTTATCTCGAAAACCAGCTGGAAATGGTGCGGCGGCATAGAAGCGGCAAATGCCTGAATGTCTTGCTTAAACGTTGGCGAGTGTAGATGGCTGGGCGCAAGATTAACGCCAATTTTGGCACCGGCCGGTAAGACTTTCTGCAGTACTGGCGCATCTTTGGCTATCAGCTCAAACAGATGGCGAGTCAGCGGCACGATAAGCTGCTGGGCTTCGGCAAAGCCGATGAAAGCATCCGGAGGGATCATGCCCGCCGTCGGGTGCTCCCAGCGCATCAGCACTTCTATGCCACGCATCTGCAGCGCCTCAGAGTCGACAACGGGCTGGTAAACAACAAAGAACTGTCCGCGCTTAATGCCGGTAAGAATTTCTTTGCCGGCCCGCACCTTCACCGTAAGGAAATAACCGCACAGCGCGGTGCCAAGCAGGCCGGATAATAACCCGGCAAGGATCGCGAGCTGAATATCCTCTACCGGCCACGGAGTACCGTAAATGTAGAGTTTAATGGGGTAACCGCTGAGGATAGAAATTCTTGTGGGGGAGGGAGGGAGTTCATCGACGTTAATAACGTCCGGGGAATAGGACGTTAGCGCTTTGTTTCCCACCACCAGCGCCATCGAACTGATGTCCTGCTGCCTCGAGGTGAAGACCAGGTACGGCGTGAGGTTGACGTTTAGCGTGGTGAAGACACCGCGTCCTGAAGCCAGCGGATTCAGAAACCAGGCGGCAATCACCGGCCTGCCCGGCATCATTGGCGTGCCGTTCATGATAGCCAGGTCGATAGGTTTATTGATGTTCAGCTCGGGTTCCAGGGCATCCATCGACAGTTCCATGTCGCCGGTGGCGGAAGAGCAGTAGGCGATGCTGTTACGCACCAGCAAAAAGGCCCGCACGTTGGGATTAAAAGCCGCGCGGGAAGTGAGCTCGCCGCTGACTCTTTCGCATTCGTTCATGGTTAAAGGTTGAATGCCGTCGGCGGTGGCGTGGAGTTCTTTAAAAAAGGTATCGAGGTAGTTGCTGATGTCGCGAGCGAGAAGGTTATAAGCGGACTCACGCTTGGAATGAAGCGCCAGGCTGGTTAGCCCCCCCACAAATAATGCGGCAAACAGTCCCATCAGCAGGCTGAAGGTGACTATCTGCTTTGGGGTGCTAAAGTAGCGCGAAAAAATGTTCTTATAAGACATGGATGTATGAGTCCCGCAGGGGCAAGCGAATCATCGTTTGTTTTATGATTTTTTCTGACTATAACCCATAACCCGGAAATTGTTTAATTTGTTTCATCGGGTGACTATTTGCTGTTTCTCTCGCTGAGGAAAGAGTAACCAGCTGAATTTCAGGCATAAAAAAACGCTGCATCGGCAGCGCTTTTAACGTTGGTAGTTTTGCTGAGTAGCCAAGGGAATAACCCTCAACAAAACATATCTTTTTATGGCGTTAGCTGCGGCTCAGCACCCGGCGTGCTTCGTTGTAACGCTTCTTCCAGTAAGGTTCATCCATGCTGGAGATAACAACCCCGCTGCTGGTGGAAGCATGTACAAACTGGTTATTACCAATGTAGATGCCGACATGACGCCCGGTAGAGCCCGCGCGGAACAGCACTAAATCGCCGGTGCGTAATTTATTACGCGAAACGGATTTGCCGGATTCCTGCTGCTCGGACGTTGAACGAGGCAGCGTTAAGCCAAACTGTTCCTGAAACGTGCGCTGCACGAATGCAGAACAATCGATACCCGCTCTGCTGCTGCCGCCAAGACGGTAGCGTACACCTTTCCAGCTCGCGTATTGGTCCATAAGGCGTGACTTAACGTCTACGTTACGAACCATCTCTTCGAATTCATCCTGAGAAGCTTGCAGTAAAAAACTGTCTTTTTCACCGACTGCATGCGTCTCAGAATGCATATTTGCTGTGTTAGTCGAACTACAGGCGGAGAGCATAACTGCTACCGCAACCGCGGGGATAGCCCGCAGGATGTATCTCAAAATAGGCTGAGATCTGACCATGTTGTTTGTTTTCCCTTGATGTCCTTAACGAATAATTCGTTATACAAAAATACCAACGTGACGAGACTAATTACCTACAGGCAACGAGACAATTATTTATGCACAAAAATGTGGAACACCGCACACTTTTATTCACAGCACAAATAGCTGAGACGTAGCGAAAACTTTCCCGAGACTACCCGATAAGACCAGGCTATGCGAGCGTTTTTATTCTTATTTTTATAAGAAATTGTGATGTTTCGTCGCGAAAGGTTATTTCGAACAAATGATCGACGATGCTGCTGGTTTTATCGTCAGGTCATTCAAATTGAAGAGGATTTGGCGTGAGTAAATATTCATCTTGCCGTCATGGTGCTGAAAAAATAAGCAGGGACCTGTAGGGGACCCTGCTTATTCGCCATCGTCATAGCTTATTCGGCATCAGCGAGAAGCTTTATATTTACCCGGCAAAGTACGATTCAGTATGGAAATTAACCGGTCACTGATTGGGGTTAAAAGCACCCACGGCAGGCCCACCAGGGCGATAGAAAGTGAGCCAACGTAGACGTCGGTAAACCAGTGCGCGCCTATCATTATTCTTGGCGAAGAGAAGATAAAGAAGATAGCTGTCGCGATAAGAAATGCACGCCCGCCGAAATATCGCAGCATAAAACCGGTAAAGATAAGCAGCATCAGGCCATGATCGCCGGGGAAGCTGTCGCTCGAGGCATCTTTCGTCGGGAAGTGCAGCAGCTCGCTGACGCGATGGATATCGGTGAAGAACAGCGTCGGGCTGGCGTGAGCCACCGGGATAAGGTGGCCGAGCTGGTTAATCACCACGGCGCACAGCAGCATCACGATGCCCATCAGCACCAGGCGGCGGCGGCCAGCGCCGTCTTCACGCAGCCAGAACCAGGAGAACAGGGCGCCCATTGCGAGCAGCGAAATGCCGTCGAAAGCGCGGTTATTGGTGATAGCAATCAGCGTTAAAAATGTCTGGCTTTTGACAAGTTCATTATTAAAGAAATGGAACAGCGTGGCGTCAATGTTGAACCAAAATCCATGGTTCACGGGCAGATACCAGCTAAAGAACAGGGCAAGGCCCAGCGCGTTCAGTAACAGTAAAAGAGGGAGGCGATTAATCATGATGCAGCTTCTAAATCTCATTACGGGGGCGGAAAGGTAGTCGTATTAACTTAAACGTAAGCTCAACAGGCCGGATTGTAGAACGTTCCAGTCGGGATTATCCGGGTGTATCAATTCGATGCGGCTGTCCGGCGGCGGCGAGGATTGTGTCTCAATATGCAGGTCGTTGCCCTGACGGTTGATACGCACCAGCCCTTCAGGAATACGCAGCACGCCCTTTACCCGTTCAACCGGAGCGAGACGAGCCCACTCGAGCAGGCCGATGGTGTCGAAGACGGTTTCCTCATCGAAAATCCAGCCACAGGCGTAATATCCCTGCCCGCTGTTAACGCTCCGCCGCCAGCGCTGATGCCCCGGCAGGCTAAGCGCGGCAAGGCCGTGAGTCACCGCCTTTGCATGCTGATGTTCGGCGCTGGACGGCAGATCGCGCTGATTCAGCCGCGCCCTGTCCAGCAGTTCAATATTGATAGCGCCATTTTCTGCGTGAACCAGCGCTCGACTGTCCCCATTCGCCTGATACCAGCGCTCTAACGCGGCTTTGCTTTCCGGCGTGGCGCGATCCTGTTTATTAGCCACAATGACGTCCGCCGCGGCGAGCTGGTCGCGGAAGTTGTCATTATTCAGGGCTTTTTCATCCAGCAGCTGGCGGGCGTCCAGCAGGCAAAGCGTGGCCCGCAGGTCAATCCACGGCTGATAAACCTCCGCCTTGAGCATGTCCAGGATTTGCTTCGGGTGGCCGAGGCCGGTGGGTTCAATCAGCAGACGATCGGGTTTGCCCTGGCGCAGCAGCGTGTTCAGACCGACCTGCATCGGCAGGCCGTTAACGCAACACATACAGCCGCCGGGGATCTCTTTGAGCAGCGCTCCGCTGTCCGCCAGCAGCGCGCCGTCAATGCCGACCTCGCCAAACTCATTCACCAGCACCGCCCACTTCTCATCAACCGGCTTATTCGCCAGCAGGTGCAGGATGGTGGTGGTTTTACCGCTGCCGAGGAAGCCGGTAATTAAATTTGTTTTTGTCACAGGAACTCCGGGGGTTTATCGCGCATAAACCACGTCAATCATTAAGTCATTGTTAATTATTTACGCTGACTATCCTGACGACAACCCGGTTAAAAGAGAAGGCTTAACGCGTTTTTACCCGGAGGTAAACCACGTTAAGCGCATTGATTGTTAACTGAAGTGCAGGTTTTCGACCGCGCCGCGAGCGCCCAGGTGGGTAAGCTGTTGCCAGGCGTGCTGAACTTCATCGATAAATTTCGCGTTTTTCGGCAGGTCATCGCCAAAAATTTCATTCAGGCTGAGGAGGGCGCTTACGCGCTCACTCTCGCCGCTGTCGCTGACCAGCATCTGAATCTTCCCCAGCAGCGGATCGCGAACGTCAATAGCCTTACCCTGCTCGTCTACGCCGCTGACGTAGCGCATCCAGCCGGCAATACCGAGCGCCAGACATGACCAGTTGCTCTCGTTTTCCAGATGCCAGCGTACGCCTTCCAGCCAGCGCTGGGGCAGCTTCTGGCTACCGTCCATGGCGATTTGCCAGGTGCGGTGCCTGAGCGCCGGGTTAGCAAAGCGTACCAGCAGATTTGTGGCGTACTGATTCAGGTCGACGCCGCAAATGTTCAGCGTCACGGCCTGCTCCTGCAGCATCAGGTGCCTTGCGGCACGGGCAAAGCGTTCGTCGGCCATGCAATCATTAATATGCTGGTAGCCGGCAAGGTAGCCGAGATAAGCCAGAAACGAATGGCTGCCGTTAAGCATACGCAGCTTCATTTGTTCAAAGGGCATGACGTCTTTAACCATTTCCACGCCCGCGGCTTCCCATTCGGGGCGGCCAGCAACAAAGTCATCTTCTATTACCCATTGGATAAAAGGCTCTGCGGCAATGGCGCAGGGATCTTTTACGCCCAGAACGCTCTCGATCTCTTGCAGTGACTCTTCCGTAGCAGCCGGAACAATGCGGTCAACCATAGTGCTCGGGAAAGTGACCTCTTTGGCAATCCATTCTTCCAGCATCGCGCTTCGTTGGGCTGCCATGCCCAGCACGGCCTGACGAACCAAATGCCCGTTATGGGGAATATTGTCGCAGGACAAAACCGTAAACGGGTTTAATCCGCGTTCGCGGCGGCGGCTCAGCGCCTCAACGAGGATCCCCGGCACCGAGTGTGGTTCGTGCGGCGAGGCAAAATCGTGAATGATTCGCTCATTGGTCGTATCGAGCTTTCCGCTAGCGGGATCGATGCAGTAGCCTTTTTCGGTGACGGTCAGGGAGACAATCGCGACCTGCGGCTCGCAAAATTTCTCTATGATGGCCTCCATGCCGTCCAGTTTTGCGTTCAGGCACTCTTTTACTGCGCCAATCACCAACGCCTCGTTCCCCGTCGCGCCTTTTTCCAGCACCGTAAACAGGTGATCCTGCTGACGAAGATCGCGCATCAGGCTATCGCCGTTAAACAGGCTGATCTCGCAGATCCCCCAGTCGCCGCCAAGCTTGTTAAGAACCCGATCGGTAAGCAAGGCCTGGTGCGCACGATGGAAAGCGCCAAAACCAAAATGCACGATGCGCGTCCTGAGAGCGCCACGATCGTAGTTTGGCCGTTGAACGGTTGCGGGGAGTAAAGCGGTGGCAATGGTGTCCATAGATTGGCATCCTGGGTGAGGGAGATGGAAACCTTTGCAGTGTAAAGCTGTATGACAGGAAATGAAATTGGTCTATTAATTTAATCGTTTTTGTGTGATTCAGGTCTGATAATGAGGCGGAAAGGTTTAATTGGTATAATAACTTTGTCGGGGAGAGAGACAAAACGCTCCCGAAGGAGCGTCATCAATCATCAGTCAGCGCGGCCCATGGAGCGCTTTTCCGCGATATGAATGCGGATTTTCTCGCCGGCAACCATGTATTCCGGTACCTGAATCACCAGGCCGGTGGACAGGGTGGCAGGTTTGGTACGGGAGCTGGCGGAAGCGCCCTTGATGCCCGGTGCGGTTTCGATGATTTCCAGATCCACGGTTTGCGGCAGCTCCAGCGCCAGCAGCTGGCCGTCCCAGGTCAGAACCTGCATATCCGGCATACCGCCTTCAGGAATGAACTGCAGCTCTTCTTCAATCTGGTCTTTGGTGAAGATATACGGCGTGTAATCTTCTTTATCCATGAACACGTATTCGTTGCCGTCGATATAGGAGAAATCAACGAAACGGCGGGTCAGGGTAATAGTGTCAACGATATCATCACCCTTGAAGCGCTCTTCCACTTTCTGCCCGGTACGAACGTCGGAGAAACGCATCTTGTACAGGGTTGCTGCGCCGCGGGCGCTAGGTGCCTGGATATCAATATCTTTAACAATCAGCAACTTGCCGTTGTAATTGAGAACCATGCCTTTTTTGATTTCGTTAGCTCTTGCCATCGGTGTTTCCTGTCAAAAATTGAGATGCGAAAATATTGCGTCAAAGTACTCGTGAGGCGCGTTTCAGGCAAGTGGATTTGATAAAGAAGCATTAAAGTAAGGGGTTTAAGGCAGGCGTGCCGACAGCCTCCTGCTTTGTCGGCACGGCAGTGGCAAAGCAGGCTTAGCCGCGGCCATCCTTCGGCGCTAAGAAATAGAAAGCAAACGGCAGCGAGCACAGAATGGTGAACATAATCGTGTAGATGGCGACCCATGCACCCTGCATGATAAACATGTCCAGCGTCCATTGTTCCATCGGCCAGTTGTACTGCTCCTCCACGCCTTCAAAGGTGACCTTTGAAATCAGCGACACCACGATGGTGAAGACAATCACGACCGCGATAAGGAATTTTTTACCTTCGGGTGTACGAAGTTTTGCAAGCATATCAGCCTCCTGGCTGGTGAATGATTAAGCGTAATGGCCCCGGTGTTCGGGGCCTGGATGATTAAAACGTGACGTTCACTTTGCCCCAGACCGTCCGGCCTGGTTCATTAACCGGGGTATTGGACGAATAGCCAAAGCTGCTGTTGCCCGCCAGGTTCAGGTGCTCGCTGTAGGTTTTGTTGAACAGGTTATCGACCCCGGCGCTGAGCTTGATGGCCTTGCTAAGGCGATAGGCCGCATTGGCGGAGAAAATCGCGAAGCCGCTGCTTTTATCAAAGTCTTTCCCGACCACGTTGCCTTCGTTTAGCGCAACCCGCTGCTGGCCGCTGACCATGCGCAGCAGGCCGGTACTGCTCCAGTCTCCCTGTTCCCAGGTCAGGCCAAAGCGTGTTTCCAGCGGGGCAATTTGCGGCAGCGGTTGATGGTCGCTGGTGTTTTGCCCCCAGGCGTAGGCAAGGCTTGCGTCCGCCTTCCATGCTTCGGTCAGCGCATAGCTCATGCCCATTTCGCCGCCCATAATCGTGGCGTCAACGTTATCGGCCTGGCTCACGCGCGCGTTATCAGGGTCATAGCGGAACAGGATGAAATCATTCACCCGGCCAAGATACGCAGAAACCCAGCTATTAAAGCGCTCGCCGCTGTACTGTGCGCCAATGTCTAACTGCGTGGTTTTTTCCGTTTTCAGGTTATCGAAGACATTTTTAGAGCCATCAGGCCCGTAGGTGGGCGAGAACAGTTCCCAGTAATCCGGAAAGCGTTCGGTGTAGCCAACGCCGGCATACAGCATGACCGGGATGTCGCTGAGCGTTTGCTCATAGCGAATAAAACCTGCCGGTAATGTTTTGCTGCGCACGCTGGCGCCCACGCCCGTATCGTTATTGACGCGCGTGCGGTCGAGGCGCGTGCCGCCGATAACTTTACCGTTGGCGTCAGCATTCCAGGTTAGCTCGCTAAAGACGCCTGCGTCCTGGAAACGAGCATCTTGCTTCCAGCCGGCATCCTGCTTGCTGCGGTGGGTGCTTTGCTGGCCGTCGATGCCGCTACGCAGTTCGTAATCTGACCAGATCCAGGTGCCCATCATACGTCCGCCAATCGTGCGGCGATCGAGCTGCATCGCCATCGGCATATTCATGCTCATCGACGAACCCATATCCATGCCCATCGATGAGGCCATGTGCCCGCCAGACATCCCGCCGGACATTGTCCCCGGCGATCGTAGCGAGTAGTTATCCATGATGTGGTTGGCATAGTTGTAATAGACGTTGGTTTCGAACTTATTGAACACGTCGCCAATGTTCGATGCTTCAAAACGCGCGCCGAGGCTGTCTCGCCTGAACTGCGAGCCATCCATGCTGCGACCGGCATAGCGGGCTTCGCCGTTGCCTTTCCCGGCGGTCAGCTCAAGCAGTGTGTCCTTGTTGGGCGTCCAGCCCAGTGCCACGTCGGTGTTCCATTTATCCCACTTCGAGGCCACCCGGTTACCGTTGCCGTCTTCGTAATCACCTGAATGGGATTTATTGCCGATCAGCCTTAGATAACCGTCCTCGTTGCCGAGGCTAACGTCCGCGTTGCTGTCCCAGCGCTGATTAGAGGCGGTAAGCAGGCTGGCCGTGCCCTGAATGTCCGCTTTTTCAAAGCGCGGTGGTTCCCTGTCGAAGCGCACCGTTCCCGCCGAGTTACCCGGCCCCCAAAGTACGCTCTCAGGCCCTTTAATCAGCGTCAGAAGATCAAAGCTTTCGGGCGAAATATAAGAGCCTGGGGCGTCCATTCTGGCCGGACAGGCGCCCGGCATTTCACCATTGTTGGTCAGAATACGCAGGCGAGAGCCGAACATACCGCGAAATACCGGGTCGCCGTTGGTGCCGCCGTTGCGGATTTGCGAGAAACCTGGAATCGTCTTCAGATAGTCAGACCCGTCGCTTGCCGGAACGGGCTGGCGCGGCGTTTTTGGAGACGTCACAACCTCCAGCGGCGATGACGCCGGAGAGGTGACTATCATCACGGAGTCGTCCTGCATATCCATAGCTTCATGCGCTCCCGCCGCGATGGCCGCAGGAGAGGAGATAGCCAGCAGTATCAGCGATACCAGCGGCTTTAAATGCGTTTTCATCATTGCCTTACTGTCCTTCAGGCGTAACGTCGCCGCTCTTGATTAAAAGAGCGCGCATGAGACAACGCTTCAACGTTGCCGCCAGCGTTACGCAGTTAATTATTAGAGTGTTATGCGAAGCAAAAGGCAGCAGAGGGCGGGGCACGGGCCGGATGAGGTGACCAGGGGCGAGATAGCGTGGCGCAGCACAGGGCGAGCACCGGCGTTCGGCGCACGCCAGTCAGCAGCAACAGCAGTAAAACCGTGAGGCAGAACTGAATAAAAGGCAGGTGGATCAGCAGCTGGCAGTATCCGCAGGCGATCTCTTCCCCGGGCGACATCCCAGGGCCGGACATCAGCATATTGTGCGGCATTGAAGCTTGAGGGCACGGCTCGGGCATGGGCATGTGATGGTCCATGTCAGACATGTCCATTGTCATCATCATGCTGCTGTGTTCGCAGGCTGAATGGTGCATCAGCGATTTTGAAATAACCGGTGCAATAAACAGCATGGCAACGGCAAGCAGCGCCAGCCAGCAGGCTGTTCGGTGAAAGTGATTGCGCCGTGACAAAACGTTACCGATCCGTAGTCGTTGTGGCGCAAGTGTATCCTGGAAGGAGGAATGATGTTAAATGAATTGTTAGATTGACGCAGGCACCGGGTCTGCTATTGTCACGCACCCTCTGACGCTGGCGGAAAAATAAATGGAGTGTCGTCCTGACTGCGGCGCCTGCTGTACCGCGCCTTCAATATCAACGCCGATCCCCGGTATGCCGGAGGGGAAGCCCGCCAACACGCCCTGCGTTCAGCTGGACGAGCGCCTGCGTTGCAAACTGTTCGGTTCGCCTTTACGGCCTAAAGTTTGCGGCGGCCTCCAGCCAGCAAGGGAGATGTGCGGCACCTCTCGCCAGCAGGCAATGGCGTATCTGATTCACCTTGAAGCCGCCACGGCACCTTAAATATCTTTGATCCGTGCCATGCAATAAACGCTGATGGCTATCATCCCCAGCGCGATGAAGAAAACGCTGTGGTAGTTCCAGATCTCCGCCACAACCCCGGCAAGTGAGCCAGCAATAATCCAGCCCACGCGGGTGGTGTTGGTATACAGCGTGGTAGCCGCTCCTGCCTGCCCTGGCATGAGGTCCTGAAAATAGATCATGCCGATCCCGGCCAGAATCCCGATAAAGATGGCGTTTAACAGCTGCAGCCCAAGCAGCATATATTCGTTAGTCAGCGCCACCATCCCAATATAGAACAGCAACCCTGCCGCGACGGCGAAGCGCATCAGGAAGCGTTTACCGAAGCGTTTTGCGTAGTAGCCCGCAATCAACATGGTCGGAATTTCCAGCCCGGCGGCGGTGCCCATCATTATCCCGGCGAGCTTCTCCGGCAGATGTAACTCATTGATGATATAGAGCGGCATATTAATGATGTACAGGCTGTTGCAACCCCACATCATGGTACAGGCGGTAAACAGCAGCAGGGCATCGCGGCGGTTACGGCGCGGCGACTCCAGCGTGACCGTCGTTTTTACCGCAGGTTCTTTGCGCATGGACGGCAAAAATAGCCAGACCATCGCGCCGCAAATGACAAAGGCAAATGCGGCGCTCAGGTACATCGCTTTGAAGCCAAATCCCATCGCCAGCGCGTAGGCAATCGGCGGTCCAATGACCCAGGCAAGAGAAACCTGCGCCCGCAGGATAGAGCTGAACATCACCGCTTCGCGCCCGGTATGGTCGGCATGCTCGCGGGCTAGCGCAAACATCTGCGGGTTGGCCGTGGAGCCGAAGCTGCTGAGAAACACCCCGACGAACAGCAAAATGAAGTAGTTACGATTCCAGGCGAACAGAATACAGCCCAGCGCGCCGAGCAGGCAGCAGGCAAAAATCAGCGTTTTGCGGTCACCTTTGCGGTCAGAGCGCCCGGCTAAAAACTGGCTCACCAAAATACCTATCACCGCGCTGCCGGTGAAGAAAAAACCGACCAGCGCGGGGCGAACGTGGACTTCATCGGTCAAAAACAGGCTTAGCGTCGGCGTTTGGAGTGCGCCGGCGATGCCGGTCAAAAATGCCACAATCAAAAAGGCGCTTGAGGTGAAATCCAGGGGCTTGCGGGCTGCGGTAACGGGAGCGTTTTGCATGCTAATCGGTGACAGGAAAAAGAATGCGCGGAGTTTACGCCCGTTACCTTGAAATAAACAGATTTACCCGCCCGCTCTGCGAGACCGCCAGCACAAATCATCCACAGCGGTAGAACCCCGGCCAGGGCACGCCTGGAGTAGCTGAAGTTTGCTGATGCTGGCCGGAAATAGCCTGCCCAGGCGCTGAACTTACCGTCTGCTAAACTGAAAATGTGCTGAAGCTCTAAATTTCGCAAACAGAAATGCGAGAAATGTTGCGTGGAATGCAGCATTAGCGCAACACTCCTTGAAACGTTTCAGCGTCATCTTTTTGCATCCCGCAGCTCGAGATGGCGCATTTTTTCTCAACCAAGCTGAATCGTTTCAATTCGGCGAGAGAGGAGATCTATGTTCCAGTTATCTGTGCAGGATATTCACCCGGGCGAGTCAGCCGGGAGCAAAGAAGAGGCTATCCGCCAGGTTGCCGCTGCCCTTGTGCAGGCAGGCAACGTCGGCGAAGGCTATGTCAACGGCATGCTGGCGCGTGAGCAGCAGACGACAACCTATTTAGGCAACGGGATTGCCATCCCGCACGGCACCACCGACACGCGTGGCCTGGTGCTGAAAACCGGCGTTCAGGTTTTCCAGTTCCCGCAGGGCGTGGAGTGGGGCGAGGGCCAGACCGCCTATGTGGCGATCGGCATTGCCGCCAGCTCTGACGAGCACCTCGGACTGCTGCGTCAGCTGACCCACGTGCTGAGCGACGACGACGTGGCTGAACAGCTGAAGTCCGCAGCCAGCGCGGAAGAACTTCGTGCGCTGCTGATGGGCGAGAAACAAACTACCGCGCTGCTGCTGGATAACAGCCTGCTGGCGCTGAACGTCGACGCCAGCGACCTGATGACCCTCCAGGCGTTGAACGCCGGTCGCCTCAAGCAGGCGGGCGCGGTCGACGCGGCTTTCGTCAGCAACGTTATTGCCGGTAACCCGCTGTATCTCGGGCAGGGCATCTGGCTGAACGACAGCGCGGCAGGCAATCTGGCCAGCGCCGTCGCGGTTAGCCGCCCGGCCGCAGGCTTTGAAGCGAACGGAAACCCGGTGAATTTGCTGCTGACCGTCGCCGTTGCAGACGAGCAGCCGCTGCAGGTGCTGAACCGCCTGAGCGACATGCTGATTGGCAACCGTGCCGACAAACTGTTAAGCGCGGATGCACCGGCATTGCTGACGCTGCTGACCAGCGACGATGCTCCGGCAGAAGAGGCGCTGAGCGCTGAGTTCACCGTGCGAAATGAACATGGCCTGCACGCCCGTCCGGGTACGGCTCTGGTCAACACCATAAAACAATTCAATAGCGAAATTACCGTGACAAACCTTGATGGAACCGGCAAGCCGGCAAATGGACGTAGCCTGATGAAAGTTGTGGCGCTGGGTGTGAAAAAAGGCCATCGCCTGCGCTTCACCGCGCAGGGTCAAGATGCTGAACTGGCGCTGAAGGCGATTGGCGATGCCATCGCTGCAGGCCTTGGGGAGGGCGCGTAATGACCAGACGTGTAGCGACTATCACCCTCAACCCGGCCTATGACTTAGTGGGCTTCTGCCCGGAAATCGAGCGCGGTGAAGTCAACCTGGTTCGGACTACCGGCCTGCATGCCGCTGGCAAAGGCATTAACGTGGCCAAAGTGCTGAAAGATCTTGGCATCGACGTCACCGTGGGCGGCTTCCTGGGCAAAGATAATCAGGATGGCTTCCAGCAGCTCTTCAGCGAGCTGGGCATAGCGAACCGTTTCCAGGTCGTACAGGGCCGCACCCGCATTAACGTCAAGCTGACCGAAAAAGACGGCGAAGTGACCGACCTTAACTTCTCCGGTTTTGAAGTGACCGGTGCTGACTGGGAGCGCTTCGTTGCCGACTCCCTGAGCTGGCTGGGCCAGTTCGACATGGTCTGCGTCAGCGGCAGCCTGCCTGCGGGCGTTACTCCGGAAGCGTTCACCGACTGGATGACCCGCCTGCGCAGCCAGTGCCCTTGCATTATCTTCGACAGCAGTCGTGAAGCATTAGTTGCAGGCCTGAAAGCCGCGCCATGGCTGGTGAAGCCTAACCGCCGCGAGCTGGAGATTTGGGCCGGGCGCAAACTGCCTGAACTGAAAGACGTGATTGAGGCGGCGCATGCTTTGCGTGAGCAGGGGATTGCGCATGTGGTGATTTCTCTCGGCGCTGAAGGTGCGCTGTGGGTTAACGCCTCGGGTGAATGGATTGCCAAACCACCGACTTGTGAAGTTGTTAGTACCGTTGGCGCAGGGGATTCGATGGTCGGCGGCCTGATTTATGGCCTGCTGATGCGTGAGTCCAGTGAACACACGCTGCGCCTTGCTACCGCCGTTGCGGCCCTGGCCGTCAGCCAGAGCAATGTAGGCATTACCGATCGTACACAGCTGGCCGCTATGATGGCTCGTGTCGACCTGAAACCTTTCCACTGACAGCAGGAGACAGGCAATGAAAACGCTGTTAATTATTGAGCCGGGACTGGGGCAGGCGCGCGCGTATCTCGCGAAGACGCTGCTCGGTGCCGCCGCGCCAAAAGCGCATCTCGACATCATTGATAACCCGAACGACGCCGAACTGGCGATTGTTGTCGGCACCGCCATTCCGGCTGATACCTCGCTGAACGGCAAAAAGGTGTTCCTCGGCGATATCGACAGAGCCGTTCAGCATCCTGAGCTGTTCCTGAGTGAAGCAAAAGGTAAGGCACAGACGTACACGGCACCGGTAGTAGCCGCATCCGTAGCTACAAAAGGGCCAAAGCGTATTGTCGCCGTCACCGCCTGCCCAACCGGCGTGGCGCACACCTTTATGGCAGCCGAAGCGATTGAAACGGAAGCGAAAAAGCGCGGCTGGTGGGTTAAGGTTGAAACCCGTGGCTCCGTGGGCGCAGGTAACGCGATTACGCCTGAAGAAGTCGCCGAGGCTGACCTGGTGATTGTGGCGGCCGATATTGAAGTCGACCTTGCAAAATTTGCCGGCAAGCCGATGTACCGCACCTCTACCGGCCTGGCGCTGAAGAAAACCGCCCAGGAGCTGGATAAAGCTCTGGTCGAAGCCAAACCTTACGAAGCGGCAGGTAAAGCAAGCTCTGCTCAGGAATCTGGCAAAAAAGAAAGTGCCGGAGCGTATCGTCACCTGCTGACCGGCGTTTCTTACATGCTGCCGATGGTGGTGGCGGGCGGTCTTTGTATCGCACTCTCCTTCGCCTTCGGGATCCAGGCCTTTAAGGAACCCGGCACGCTTGCCGCTGCGCTGATGCAGATTGGCGGCGGTTCCGCGTTCGCTCTGATGGTACCGGTGCTGGCGGGTTACATAGCCTTTTCTATTGCCGACCGTCCGGGCCTGACGCCGGGTCTTATCGGCGGCATGCTGGCAGTTAGCACCGGCTCAGGCTTTATCGGCGGCATCATCGCCGGTTTCCTGGCGGGCTATATCGCGAAGTTGATTAGCTCTAAGCTGAAGCTGCCGCCAAGCATGGAAGCGCTGAAGCCGATTCTGATCATTCCGCTGTTCTCAAGCCTGGTTGTTGGCCTGGCGATGATCTACCTGATCGGGACGCCGGTGGCTAAAATCCTGGCGGGCCTGACCCACTGGCTGCAAACCATGGGCACCGCGAACGCGGTCCTGCTGGGTGCTATTCTGGGCGGGATGATGTGTACCGACATGGGCGGCCCGGTGAACAAAGCGGCATACGCTTTTGGGGTTGGCCTGCTCAGTACTCAGACCTATGCGCCAATGGCGGCGATTATGGCCGCAGGTATGGTGCCACCTCTGGCGCTGGGCCTGGCCACGCTGGTTGCTCGCCGTAAGTTTGATAAGGCGCAGCAGGAAGGGGGCAAGGCGGCGCTGGTACTGGGGCTGTGCTTCATTACCGAAGGGGCGATTCCGTTTGCCGCTCGTGACCCGATGCGCGTTCTGCCTTGCTGTATCATCGGCGGCGCGCTGACGGGGGCGCTGTCCATGGCGGTTGGCGCGAAGCTGATGGCACCGCACGGTGGCCTGTTTGTGCTGCTAATCCCTGGCGCGATTACCCCGGTGCTGGGTTATCTGCTGGCGATTATTGCCGGTACGCTGGTGGCTGGCCTGTCCTACGCCTTCCTCAAGCGTCCTGAAACGGAGCTGGCGGCGAAAGCGGCTTAATCTCCAACTCAACGTCTGCCTTCTTTCTATTGAAGGCAGACGTTTCTCTTCTGCCTTTATTTTTCATTCCCTGCAATCCCTTAAATGCCTTTCGGGATCTCTCCCACATGACTGAAAACTCTCCAACTCGTTACAGCCCTTTACTAAGCCCTTTGCACAATCCTGATATTTCAACCTTGTTTCCTGCCGGCTAAAAACGAATATTTTGGCAAGGCAAACAATATAGGTGTACTATGTACTCGGTGGTGTACTTAGTACCCTCAAGGATGGGGGCACGATGACTCACGCTATTACTTTTATTGAGACGACGTTATTCACTCGCCAGATTAAACAGCTCGCGACGGATGACGAACTTAGCGCGTTGCAAAAAGAATTAATTGGATCGCCGGAGAAAGGTGACCTGATACAGAAAACCGGGGGATTACGGAAGATCAGGATGGCAACCGGCGTTCGGGGGAAAAGCGGAGGTGCCAGGGTTGTTTATTTTTTGGCAACGGCGGAGGTGATTTGGCTGATTATGGCCTGGCCGAAGAATATAAAAGAAGACCTGACGGCCGCGGAAAAAACTGAACTCAGAAAACTGACGACATTATTGAAAGGTAAAATAGAGCATGAGTTTTTTTAATGACCTTAAATCCTCGCTTGAAGAGGCGGTAGAGATTAAAAATGGCGCGAAGGCACCTGCAATGGTGGTTCGCTATGACGTGGCGGATGTCCGGGCGATCAGAGAGCAGCTGAATGTTTCACAAAGTGAAATGGCAAAGGCGTTAGGCACCAGCGTTGACACCATCAAAAGCTGGGAATTAAAGCGCCGGAACCCCACTGGCCTCGCAGCAAAAGTGCTGGCGACGATTCAGGCCAACCCGGCATTTTACTATGAGCTGGCAGCACGCTGAGCGTTGCTGCCAGCTAAGATCCAGGCGCAATACGCTCAACAACTAAGCCGTGGCTTCTTCGTGCTGCTGCGCCTTAAGCCAGGCGATTTCTTCCGCCCAGATATCCGGATTAGTGGTTTCCAGAATTAACGGGATGCCGTCGAAACGTGCATCGCGCATGATCCAGCTGAACGGCGTGTGGCCGATGTTGCCGAGGCCCAGGCTGTTATGGCGGTCAACGCGGCTGCCAAATTCACTTTTTGCATCGTTAAGGTGCATGCCGCGAAGGTATTTAAAGCCGACAATGCGTTCGAACTCGCTAAAGGTATTTTCACAGTCTTCTTCGGTACGCAGATCGTAACCGGCGGCAAAAGCGTGGCAGGTATCAATGCAGACGCCAACGCGGGACTTGTCTTCCACGCCGTCAATAATTGCCGCGAGATGTTCAAAGCGGAAACCGAGGTTGCTGCCCTGGCCTGCGGTGTTTTCAATAACGGCGGTCACGCCCTCGGATTTTTCCAGCGCAATGTTGATCGACTCTGCGATACGCTTCAGGCATTCCTTTTCCGGAATTTGCTTCAGGTGGCTGCCCGGATGGAAATTCAGCAGCGTCAGCCCCAGGTCCTGGCAGCGAACCATCTCGTCGATAAACGCCTCGCGGGATTTCTCCAGCGCCTCTTCAACCGGATGGCCGAGGTTAATCAGGTAGCTGTCGTGAGGGAGAATTTGGCCCGGACCGTAGTGATATTTTTCGCAGGCGCTTTTAAAGCTGTCGATAATTTCGCTGGTCAGCGGCGCGGCGCGCCACTGGCGTTGATTCTTGGTGAACAGGGCAAAAGCGGTGGCTTCCAGTTCGTGGGCGCGGATGGCGGCATTTTCCAGGCCGCCCGAGGCGCTAACGTGCGCTCCAATAAACTTCATCTGTCTTCTCCTGTTTCTTGACGGGCAAAACCCGCTATCTGTAATCCGTCATGATAGCGGGTCAGGAGGCTTTTTTCCGTATTGAATTATGCGATCAGGTGGTGAATCGCCAGGTTAATGCCCGCACCGCCGACAATCAGCCAGATGAACAGCACCAGCGCCATCAGCAGCGGGCGCACGCCGGCTTTTTTCAGCGCGCTGACGTGGGTTGTCAGGCCGAGTGCGGCCATCGCCACCGCCAGCAGGACGGTATCCAGCGTGACAAGTAGATTAACCACGGCCTGCGGCAAGAAGTGGAAGGAGTTGAAAATCGCCACCACGATAAACAGTATCGCAAACCATGGAATAGTGATTTTGCTCGTCTGCGCGCTGCCAGCCGGTGCCAAAGACTTAACGCGGGCGGCCAGGAAAATCAGGAACGGCGCAAGCATCATCACGCGCAGCATTTTGGCAATCACCGCCGCGTTTTCCGTTTCAGGGCTAATCGCATGGCCTGCCGCTACAACCTGAGCGACCTCATGCATCGTCGAGCCGGTGTAGATCCCGAAGGTTTCCGGCGTAAACCACTGGCTGACGAACGGGTAAATCATCGGGTAGATAAAGATAGCCAGGGTCCCGAAGATAACCACGGTTGCCACCGCCACGGTGACTTTGCTGGCCTCGGCTTTGACCACGGGCTCGGTGGCAAGCACCGCCGCCGCACCGCAAATGCTGCTGCCCGCGCCAATCAGCCAGCTGGTTTGTTTATCCAGCCCGAAGACTTTTTGGCCGAGCCAGCAGGCGAGGGCGAAGGTGCTGCACAGCGTCAGCACGTCAATCAGCAGGCCACTTACGCCGACGTCGGCAATTTGCGAAAACGTCAGGCGGAAGCCATAAAGAATAATGCCGAGGCGCAGCAGATGCTGTTTGGCGAACAGCACGCCGCCGTCGCATTGCTGCCAGATTTTTGGGTAAACGGTGTTACCGACAATCATGCCGCAAAGGATGGCAAGCGTCAGGGCGCTAAGGCCAACTCCGGCCACCGCAGGGATATTGCCGAGCCATAACGCCAGTCCGGTAATGGCGGCGGAAAGCGCCAGCCCCGGTAAAAAGTGCCACAGCGTGTGGCGGTGAGCTTGTACTGTGAGTGCAGTCATAACCTTCTCCTTTGTCATGGCAAAAAGGCTACGCCTCGCTGGCATAAAAATAAAATTGATTATATATTTATAATTAATCTTTATAAGTGGTAAGCAACTCGCTGCCACCACAGGAAAGCCCCCTTATGCATATCACGCTGCGGCAACTTGAAGTGTTTGCTGAAGTCCTTAAAAGCGGCTCGACCACCCAGGCATCCCAGATGCTATCCCTGTCCCAGTCGGCGGTAAGCGCCGCCCTGGCCGACCTGGAAGGGCAGCTTGGGGTTCAGCTTTTCGACAGGGTCGGGAAGCGGCTGGTCGTCAACGAGCACGGCAGGCTGCTCTATCCGCGTGTGGTGGGGCTGCTGGAGCAGGCGGGTGAAATAGAACAGCTGTTTCGCGAGGATAACGGCGCGATTCGTGTTTATGCCAGCAGCACCATTGGCAACTACATTCTGCCGGAGATGATTGCCCGCTACCGGCGCGACTTTCCGAAGCTGCCGCTCGAGCTTAGCGTCGGCAACAGTCAGGACGTGATTAACGCGGTGGCGGATTTTCGTGTCGATATCGGCCTGATAGAAGGCCCGTGCCACATGGCGGAGCTGGTCACTGAACCCTGGCTGGAAGATGAGCTGGTGGTCTTTGCTTCGCCGGGGAACCCGCTGGTACATCAGCCGGTCACGCTTGAAAACCTGGCAAAACAGCCGTGGATCCTGCGTGAGCGTGGCTCAGGCACCCGTGAGATTGTCGACTATTTATTGCTGTCGCACCTGCCGAAGTTCCAGCTGGGCATGGAGCTGGGCAATTCCGAGGCGATCAAGCATGCGGTGCGCCACGGCCTGGGCATCAGTTGCCTGTCCCGCCGCGTCATTGCCGAGCAGCTGGAAAGCGGCTCGCTGGTGGAGGTTGTCGTCCCGCTCCCTCGCCTGGTGCGCACGCTGTACCGCATCCACCACCGCCAGAAGCACATCTCCAACGCGCTGCTTCGCTTCCTGCGCTACTGCGAAGCATAATGCACCAAAATCTTGCAGCTGCACCTGATTGGGGTGTAGCTGCGAGGCAGCTATCCTCTTGTTAACCTTCCTTTCACCGTGATACCGCCACAATCTTCGCGATCCCTCTTCATTGGCACATTAGTTGCAGAATTGAATTCAAAGAATCTTTTGTTTCAATCAGGCGACGAGGCTGCACATGACGATGAAAAAATGGTTGTTCTCTTTAGTTGGCGCGACGGTTCTGCTGGCTCAGGCCGGGGCGGTAATGGCCGACCAGCTGCAGGATATTGAAAAGCGCGGCGTGCTGCGCGTGGCGGTCCCGCAGGATTTCCCGCCTTTTGGTTCGGTGAATGCTGACCTGAAGCCGCAGGGTTACGACATCGATATGGCGGCCTACCTGGCGAAGGGGCTGAAAGTCAAACTGCAGCTGGTGCCGGTGACCAGCGCGAACCGCGTCCCGTACCTGCAAACGGACAAGGTTGACCTGGTGATTTCCAGCCTCGGCAAAAACGCCGAACGTGAAAAGGTCATCGATTTTAGCCGCGCCTATGCCCCGTTCTTCCTGGGCGTATTTGGGCCGAAAGATGCCACGGTAGCCGATGCTAAAGCGCTCAGCGGGAAAACCATCGGCGTGACCCGTGGCGCAGTAGAAGACATGGTATTAACCGATCTCGCGCCGAAAGACGCCGACGTGAAGCGCTACGAAGACAACAACACCACGATTTCTGCTTACCTTTCCGGCCAGGTGCAGTACATCGCCACCGGCAACCTGGTCGTGGCGGCAATTGCCCGCCAGAGCCCAACCAAAGCCCCGGTCAGCCAGTTTATGCTCAAAGACTCGCCTTGCTACATCGGGCTGAAAAAGAACGAGCCTGCCCTGAAAGCGAAGGTAGATGAGCTGATTGGTGACGCGCTGAAGGACAACACTCTGAACGCCCTGTCGCAGAAATGGATGCAGGCGCCGCTGCCTGCCAACCTCGGCGCCTGAGGAGCCGGGAATGACCACGCAACTTGATTTTGCCGGTCTGCTGCCCTACTGGCCGGCGCTACTTGCCGGCCTGTGGGTGACGCTGGGGCTCACCGTTATGGCGACCGTGGGTGGCGTTGCCATCGGCATTACCGGGGCGGCCATTCGCAGCGGCAAACCGGGGCTGTTAAGCCTCGTGTGGGGCGGCTATGTGGAGCTGATCCGCAACACGCCGTTTGTGGTGCAGCTGTTCTTTATTGTCTTTGGGCTACCGGCGCTGGGGCTAAAGCTCAACGCCGGGGAAGCGGCACTTATCGCGATGCTGATTAATCTTGGGGCTTACAGCACCGAAATTATCCGGGCGGGCATTCAGGTGACGCCGAAAGGGCAGTGGGAAGCGGCTCGCGTGCTGGGGTTAAGCCGCAGCCAGACGTTTTTACGCGTGGTGTTGCCGCCGTCGCTGAAGCGCATTTATCCGTCGCTGGTTAGCCAGTGCATTATCGTGATGCTGGGGTCTTCCGTGGTGTCGCAGGTTTCCTGCGAAGATCTGACGTTTGCCGCCAGCCTTATTCAGTCACGCACCTTCCTGAGCTTTGAGGTCTACCTGGTGACCACCTTAATGTATCTGGTGCTGTCGTTAATCATGCGCCAGCTGCTGCTTGCGGCAGGGCGAAAATGGCTGGGGAGTGATGTCGGATGATGACGTTTACCGACTGGGATATCGTGCGCAACCTGCTGCTGGCGGCCCGCTGGACGGTGCTGCTGTCGCTGATTGCTTTTTTCTTCGGCACGCTGGTGACCTTGCCGTTGCTGCTGCTGCGCATGAGCCGCTGGACGTGGCCAAAGCGCTTCATTAGCGCCTATGTTGCGCTGTTTCAGGGCACGCCGCTGCTGATGCAGCTGTTCCTCGCATTCTTCGGTATCGCGCTGTTCGGGATCGACGTGAGCGCCTGGACGGCGGCGACGCTTGCCCTGACGCTGTTTACCAGCGCATTTTTGCTGGATATCTGGTACGGCAGCATTCGTGCGTTGCCCAAAGGCCAATGGGAAGCCTGTCGTTGCCTCGGTTTGAGCTTCGGGCAGACGCTGTTCCGGGTAATAGCCCCGCAGGCAATGCGCATCGCCGTTGCGCCGACGGTCGGGTTTTCGGTGCAGGTGATTAAGGGCACCGCGCTGGCCTCGATTATTGGTTTTGTCGAGCTGACCAAAGCCGGCACCATGCTGAATAACGTGACGTTTGAGCCGTTTAAAGTGTTTGCCCTGGTGGCGCTCGGCTATTTCTTACTTTGCTATCCGCTGTCGCGCTACAGCCGCTATCTGGAGAAAAAATTCCATGCCGCTCATCACCATTAATGACGTACAAAAATATTACGGCGACAACCACGTGCTGAAGGGCGTCAGCCTTGATATCGACATGGGCGAAGTGGTGTCGATCATCGGCCGCAGCGGCTCCGGTAAAAGTACGTTGCTGCGCTGCATGAACGGGCTTGAAGGTTACCAGGACGGCAGCATCAAGCTCGGTGGGATGACTATCACCGACCGTGAATCTCAGGCGCGTGAAATCAGCCGTTCCGTGGGGATGGTGTTCCAGAGCTTTAACCTGTTCCCGCACATGACCGCGCTGGAAAACGTGATGCTGGCGCCGCGCAGGGTCCTGAATAAGAGCGCTGCCGAATGCCGTGAGCTGGCGCTGGAAATGCTCAACAAAGTCGGCCTGGGCGAACGCGTGGATTACTATCCGGCCAACCTTTCCGGCGGCCAGCAGCAGCGCGTGGCCATTGCGCGGGCGCTGGCGATGAACCCCAAAGTGCTGCTGTGCGATGAAATTACCTCGGCGCTCGACCCGGAGCTGGTGGGCGAAGTGCTTAAAGTTCTGGAGCAGCTGGCGGCAGAAGGCATGACGCTGATTCTGGTGACTCATGAAATGAACTTTGCCCGGGAGGTCGGCGACCGCGTGGTGTTTATGCACCAGGGGAAAGTGTGGGAGCAGGGTGAGAGCAAGTCGTTTTTTGCTCATCCTCGTACTCAGGAACTGCAGCAGTTTATCTCCTCCGTACGCGGGCTAGGTTAATCTTTGACCGCCGGTCGGCTGAATGCGCCGGCGGTTTTTAATTCCCCTCAACTTATCGGCCTGATTAGCGACTTGCTAATAATTGCCGGGCGATCATGAAGCTCTCTTATAACCCGGGATTTCTGCTATCTGAATAAAGACGTTTTGTTACAATCTTGCCTCATTTTTTGGACAGGCAACAATTTCCTATGGTTTCACAAGATAAAACGACAGAAGCGCCTGGCTTACGCCGCGAATTAAAGGCGCGCCACCTGACGATGATCGCCATTGGCGGCTCCATCGGTACGGGGCTTTTCGTTGCCTCTGGGGCGACAATTTCTCAGGCGGGGCCGGGCGGCGCGCTGCTCTCTTATATGCTGATTGGCCTGATGGTGTACTTCCTGATGACCAGCCTGGGCGAGCTGGCGGCGTTTATGCCGGTCTCTGGTTCCTTCGCAACCTACGGCCAGAAATACGTTGAAGACGGCTTTGGCTTCGCGCTTGGCTGGAACTACTGGTACAACTGGGCGGTGACCATCGCCGTTGACCTCGTCGCCGCGCAGCTGGTGATGAATTACTGGTTCCCGGACACCCCAGGCTGGATCTGGAGTGCGCTGTTCCTCGGTATCATGTTCTTGCTTAACTGGATCTCCGTGAAGGGCTTTGGCGAAGCGGAATACTGGTTCTCGCTGATAAAAGTGACCACCGTCATCATCTTCATCATTGTGGGTGTGATGATGATCGTGGGTATTTTCAAAGGGGCACAGCCGGTAGGCTGGAGCAACTGGACAACCGGCGATGCGCCGTTTGCCGGGGGCTTTGCCGCAATGATCGGCGTAGCGATGATCGTAGGCTTCTCTTTCCAGGGCACCGAGCTTATCGGGATTGCCGCCGGTGAGTCCGCGGACCCGGAGAAAAATATCCCTCGCGCAGTGCGTCAGGTGTTCTGGCGAATCCTGCTGTTCTATGTGTTCGCGATCCTGATTGTCAGCCTGATCATTCCTTATACTGACCCAAGCCTGCTGCGCAACGATGTGAAAGACATCAGCGTCAGCCCGTTCACCCTGGTGTTCCAGCACGCGGGCCTGCTCTCTGCGGCGGCGGTCATGAACGCCGTTATCCTGACGGCGGTGCTGTCAGCGGGTAACTCCGGGATGTACGCTTCCACACGTATGCTTTACACCCTGGCCTGCGACGGCAAGGCGCCGCGTATTTTCGCGAAGCTGTCTAAAGGCGGCGTGCCGCGTAACGCGCTGTACGCTACCACCATTATCGCCGGGCTGTGCTTCCTGACGTCTATGTTCGGCAACCAGACCGTTTACCTGTGGCTGCTGAATACCTCCGGGATGACCGGCTTTATCGCCTGGTTGGGGATTGCCATCAGCCACTATCGCTTCCGTCGCGGTTACGTGCTGCAGGGCAACGACATTAACGACCTGCCGTACCGTTCGGGCTTCTTCCCGATTGGGCCGATCTTCGCCTTTGTGCTGTGCCTTGTCATCACGCTGGGCCAGAACTACGAAGCGTTCCTGTCTGACACCATCGACTGGGGCGGCGTCGCGGCAACCTATATCGGTATTCCGCTGTTCCTGGCTATCTGGTTCGGCTACAAGATAACGAAGGGCAGCCGCTTCGTGCGCTACAGCGAAATGGAATTCCCGAAATTTCGTGAGAAATAAGTCAAAGTAACAATAAGTTACTCTTTAGAGGGCGTGATTATCACGCCCTTTTTCTATTCTGCTGGCAATCAATAATGCCAACGGGCTATAGTATTCAACAATTAAATTGATAACCATTATCATTTGCTTTATCGTTAACGCCATTCTTTAAGGAACGAAGGAGCGTTAGCGTGAAGCATATGATTAAATTCAAGAATATCTGTCTGGCTCTGGCATTAACCGCCACTGGTTTACACTCCGCCATCGCCGCAACGGTGACCGATATCGTAGGGCGTGAAGTCACCATCCCGCAGAAGGTTGATCGCATTTTGCTGGGGGAAGGGCGGCTGTTTTATGCTCTGGCGCTGCTGGAAGGGCAAAAGCCGATAGACCGTATCGTGGGCTGGCAGGGCGACTTCCGTAAGCTGGACACCCAGACTTACGCGGAATATAAAGCGAAATTCCCGAAAATTGACGATATCCCGCTGATTGGCAGCACCACGGCCGACAGCGTCAGCCCGGAAAAAGTACTGACGTTGCATCCGGATGTGGCGATTTTTGGCCTGTCTGGTCACGGCCCTGGCCGCCACAGCGAGCTGGTTTCCCAGCTTGAAAAAGCGGGCGTGCCGGTAGTCTTCGTCGATTTTCGTACCTCGCCGCTGAAAAATACCTTGCCGAGCATGCGTCTGCTGGGCAAAGTGTTGCATCGCGAGAAACAGGCCGATGATTACATCGCCTTTTATGAAGCAAACCTGAAAAAAATTACCGACGTCACCGGCAAGATGGCGGCAAAAGATAAACCTTCGGTGTTTATCGAACTGCGTGCTGCGGCGATGGAAGAGTGCTGCGGGTCTGCCGGGAAAGGCAACATGGGCGATTTTATCGATCTGGCGGGCGGTAACAACATTGCTAAAGACCTGCTGCCGGGTGCGTTGGGCACGGTGAACCTGGAAAAAGTGCTTGCCGCTGACCCGCAGGTCTATATTGCCAGCGGCGGCAAAGCCCCTGGTGCGACCTCGCCGGGCGTGGTGCTCGGCGCTCAGGCGACCAAAGCTGAAGCCCAGGCCAGCCTGCAGAGCGTGCTGGAGCGTAAAGGCATTGACCAGCTAACGGCGGTTAAAGAAGGGCGCGCCTATGGCGTATGGCATAATTTCTACAATTCGCCGTATAACATCCTGGCTATTCAGGCGATGGCGACCTGGTTCCATCCGCAGCAGTTTGCCGAGGTGAATCCGGAGCAGACGATGCAACAACTTTATAAACAGTTCCTGGCGGTAGAGCCAACGGGAACGTACTGGACCGATCTGAAGAAGTAACGAAGGTAAGACTTGATGAGTGCCACCACCGATCCGATGCCGAACGAGGCGCAGCCTGCCACTATTATGGGGCGCTACCAGCAGGTGCTACGTCACCGCTATTTGCTGATGGGGGCGTTGGTCATTGCGATCTTAGCCTCGCTGCTGCTGGACTTTACCCTTGGCCCGTCCGGGCTGCCGCTGGATACGCTGTGGCAGACCCTGATTGACCCGGCCAGCGCTAACGCCGGTACGCGGGTGATCGTGTGGGACATTCGTCTGCCGTATGCGCTGATGGCGCTGCTGGTCGGCATGGCGCTGGGCCTGGCGGGGGCGGAGATGCAAACCATCCTCAATAACCCGCTGGCCAGCCCGTTTACGCTCGGCGTTTCCTCCGCGGCGGCCTTCGGTGCCGCGCTGGCTATCATTCTCGGCATCGGTATCCCAGGGGTGCCGGATCAGTGGTTTATCTCCGCCAACGCCTTTGTCTTTGCGCTGTTTGCCGCGCTGATGCTGGACGCCATTACCCGCTGGACCCGCGTGGCGAGTTCCGGCGTGGTGCTGTTTGGTATCGCGCTGGTGTTCACCTTTAATGCCCTGGTGTCGATGCTGCAGTTTATCGCCAGCGAAGACACGCTGCAGGGGCTGGTGTTCTGGACCATGGGCAGCCTGGCGCGTGCCTCCTGGGACAAGCTCGGCGTGCTGCTGCTGGCCTTTGCCATCATCATGCCGATTTCTATGCTCAGTTCCTGGAAGCTGACCGCGCTGCGCTTAGGCGAAGATCGCGCCGTCAGCTTTGGTATCGACGTGAAGCGCCTGCGTTTAGGCACTTTGCTGCGCATCAGTATTTTGTCCGCGCTGTCCGTGGCCTTTGTGGGCCCAATCGGCTTCATTGGCCTGGTTGCGCCGCACATCGCCCGTATGCTGTTTGGCGAAGATCACCGTTTTTACCTGCCGGGCAGCGTGCTGGTCGGGGCGCTGGTGCTGTCACTGGCGTCGGTTGCCTCTAAAAACATTATCCCTGGCGTCATCATTCCGGTGGGGATCGTCACCTCGCTGGTGGGCGTGCCGTTCTTCCTGAGTATTATTCTTCGCCATAAGGGGAACGTGTGATGCAGGGCTTACAGATTGATGCATTCAACGCCGGTTACCCGAAGCGTAAAATTATCGAAAACCTCAGCGTGCCGACGCTGCCACGCGGCAAAATTACCGTGCTGCTGGGGCCAAACGGCTGCGGTAAATCGACTTTACTGCGTTCGTTAGCGGGCCTGAACCGCGCGGAAGGGCAGCTGTATCTCGACGGTGAAGACCTGATGGCTTTGCCGTTCGCTAAACGCGCGGAAAAAGTGGTTTACCTGCCGCAGTCGCTGCCGCAGGGCGTGCATCTGCACGTGCTGGAATCCATCATCGTGGCGCAGCGTGCGTCCGGTGGCCGCCACAGCGCTGAAAGCGAAGCGCAGGTCATGCAGCTGCTAAAACAGCTGGGGATCTCGCATCTGGCTTTGAGCTACCTGGATCAGCTTTCCGGCGGGCAAAAACAGCTCGTAGGCCTGGCGCAGTCTTTGATTCGCCGTCCCTCTCTGCTGTTGCTCGACGAGCCGCTGAGTGCGCTGGATTTGAATTACCAGTTCCACGTCATGGACCTGGTCGCCCGCGAAACCCGCGAGCGCAATATCGTCACCGTTGTTGTGGTGCACGATATTAATATTGCTTTACGCCATAGCGAGCATGTTCTCATGCTGCGCGACGGCAAACTGGTTGCCAGCGGCGAGCCGGAGGAAGTGATTACTCCGCGCAGCCTGGCCCAGGTTTACGGCGTGAAGGGGCGCATTGAACGCTGCTCACAGGGTGTTGCCCAGGTGCTTATCGACGGCCTGGTGGAAACGCCCACCGTATAACAACGCATTTCAGGAATACTAAGGAACACAGTATGCAGCCGGTGGCCAATGTAGCCGCTGGCGCATAGTGCAATGTGAGCGCTAAACGGTTGTTTCGTTTGTAATTCACCTCATGGAGAGAAAGAAATGTTAAGGTTGAATCCCATTGTCCGGGGAGGACTCTGCGCATCCGTGCTCGGTCTGGCTTTTCCCGCCATCGCTGACGATCGCGAAGAAACCCTCGTAGTCACCGCGTCCGCCATCGAACAAAACCTCAAAGATGCGCCTGCCAGCATCAGCGTTATCACCCAGGACGAGCTGCAAAAAAGGCCCGTCAATAATCTGAAAGATGTGCTGCAGAACGTGCCCGGCGTACAGCTGACCAACGAAAGCGATAACCGCCGTGGCGTCAGCCTGCGTGGCATGGACAGCAGCTACACCCTGATTCTGGTGGACGGCAAGCGAGTTAACTCCCGCAATGCGGTATTCCGCCATAACGATTTTGACCTGAACTGGATCCCGGCTGATGCGATTGAACGTATCGAAGTAGTGCGCGGGCCGATGTCCTCGCTCTATGGCTCAGATGCCCTTGGCGGCGTGGTGAACATCATTACCCGCAAGGTAGGCAAAGCCTGGCACGGGACCTTCACCGTGGATTCAACCGTGCAGGAACACCGCGACCGCGGCGATACCTACAACGGCAATTTCTTCACCAGCGGCCCGCTGATTGACGACGTGCTCGGCGTAAAAGTCTACGGCAGCCTGGGCAAGCGCCAGAAAGACGGTCAGCAGACTTCAACAACTAACGCCAATGGCCTGACGCCGCAGATTGAAGGCTTCACTTCGCGCAATGCCAGCACCGAGTTTTCGTGGACGCCTGCCGACAATCAGGATGTCACCGTAGGCTACGGCTTTGACCGCCAGGACAGGGAATCTGACTCGCTGGATAAGAACCGCATCGAACGTCAGGATTATTCCCTCGGCCATAACGGACGCTGGGACTTCGGCAATACGGAACTGCGTTTCTACGGCGACAAAATTGATAACCTCAACCCGGGCAATAGCGCGGCTATCACCTCACGCAACAACAGCGTCGACGGCAAGCTGGTGCTGCCGCTCAGCGACATCAACCAGTTCCTGACCTTCGGCGGTGAGTGGCGTCACGACAAGCTGAGCGACCCGGTAAATATTACCGGCGGTAATAGTTCTAAAACTTCTGCCAGCCAGTACGCTCTGTTTATTGAAGACGAATGGCGCATCTTCGAGCCGCTGGCGCTGACCACCGGCATTCGTATGGATGACCATGAAACCTACGGCGACCACTGGAGCCCGCGTGCTTATCTGGTGTACAGCGCCACCGATACCGTCACCGTTAAAGGCGGCTGGGCAACGGCCTTCAAAGCGCCTTCTCTGCTGCAGCTTAGCCCGGACTGGACCAGTAAATCCTGCCGTGGCGCCTGCCAGATTGTCGGCAGCCCTGACCTGAAGCCGGAAACGAGCGAAAGCTTTGAGCTGGGCCTGTATTACGCCGGGGACGAAGGCATTCTGGACGGCGTGAGCGGCAGCGTGACCGCCTTCCAGAACAACGTTGAGGATATGATTGATATCCAGCGTACCGCGAACCGCAGCGTGGCACCGTCTTACTCAAACTTTGTTGGCTTTGATAAGAGCGGTAACCCGATCTTCCGCTACTACAACGTGAACAAAGCGCGTATCCGCGGTGTGGAAACCGAGCTGAAAATACCGTTTAACGACCAGTGGAAGCTGTCGCTGAACTACACCTACAACGACGGGCGTGACCTGAGCAACGGCGGCAATAAACCGCTGCAGCAGCAGTCGTTCCATACCGCTAACGGCACCGTTGACTGGGCGCCGCTGGAAGATTGGTCGTTCTATGTTTCGGCGAACTACACCGGCAAGCAGCGTGCGGTATCAGCCACCGACAAAACGCCGGGCGGCTACATAGTGTGGAACACGGGTGGAGCCTGGAAGGCGACGAAGAACGTGAAGGTGCGCGCAGGGGTGCTGAACCTGGGCGACAAAGACCTGAATCGTGACGTCTACAGCTACAACGAAGACGGCCGTCGCTACTTTATGGCGCTGGATTATAGTTTCTAAGTTGTAGGTACCGTCTCTCTAAGAGGTGTGTCTTATACATATTCTTCCTGGAGAGGTCCTTAGTTCAGTCGTTATTCCGTTCACCCATAGATCTGTTTTCCCTGCTCGTTCAGAGCACGGTGAACGTGTGAGGGGGAATTACGCCATTCCCCCTCACAACCCCCGGCGCCCGGCGAGCT
>NZ_JACARU010000030.1:0-121983 GCF_013386425.1 Cedecea sp. P7760
ACTTTTGGGGTGCAGTCCAAATTATGCGGGGCGTTTTGTTACAAGCGTTCTGAACCTAGACCAACGTGCCGTAAATCGTCAGCAATGCGACGACAACGACAATCACCAGCGAAACCTTTTTCGCCAGAGAAACCGCAGCCTTCGGCGTTTTCATCTTATCCTGATGAGGTTCTCGTGCCAGCGAGTACTGCGCCAGCTGCGTCAGGACCTGATACTGAGAAGTATGCCTGTCGGCAAGAGAAGCAAACCACGCGGGAAGCGCTCGCTCGCCGTGGCCCAGCAGGGCATAAGCGACCCCAACCAGGCGAACAGGCACCCAGTCCAGAACGTGAAGAATGCCATCAATCCCCGAGAGCAGGCGCTCATGCGGTGTATGATGCCGGGCAAGCCAGGTCTGCCATGCACGTAAGAAAGCATAACCCGCAAGCGTGACCGGCCCCCAGACTCCGCCAACCACGAACCAAAATAGCGGGGCAAGATAGAAACGGAAGTTAATCCATAGCAACGCGTTTTGCAGCTCGCGAAGGTATTCGCGCTCGCTACATTCCGGCGGAACACCATGAATCAGCGTAAGTTCGCTCGCCATTGCATCACGCGCATGTACGTCATCATGGCTCGCGGCTTTAAGGTAAGAATGGTAATGCAGCCTGACCTGTCCTGCACCGATGCACAGCACGCCGAGCGCAATCCAGAACACCAGCAACGGGACGTTAAACAGCAGCCCATGCAAAGCGCGGGTAATCAGGAAAACCGCGGCCATAAACGCGGCGGTCATCAACAGCGTTTTTAACAGAGAAAAATGCTTCACCCGCCCAAAAAGCACTTCAAGGCGGTGATCTAGCTGCCAGTGCTCGCCCATCTTGAACAATCGCTCGCCCATCAGGACCAACAGCAGGGTAAACAGGGTCATGTGCTCTCCTTGTCGGTAGCCTTTTCAACCGCACCCAGAAAGCGCGGCCAGTCAAACGAAGGGCCTGGGTCGGTCTTACGACCGGGAGCAATATCGCTGTGGCCCGTCATGTTTTTCGCTATATCAGGATAGTGCTGAATCAGTAACTTAGCTAAAGCTGTCAGTTGCTGATACTGCGCCTCGGTGTAGGCCAGCGTATCGGTTCCCTCAAGCTCAATACCGATAGAAAAGTCGTTGCACTTTTCTCTTCCCTGATAGCTTGAAACGCCCGCATGCCACGCACGTTTATCGAAAGGGACATACTGAACAATTTCGCCGTCGCGGCGAATCAGGCAATGGGCAGAGACGCGTAAATGTGAAATACCGGCAAAGTAAGGATGAGCCTCAGGGTCGAGCGTCCCGGCAAAGAGTGCGTCAATCCAGGGGCCACCAAATTCCCCCGGCGGCAAACTGATATTGTGCACCACCAGCAACGAGGGATTTTCCTCTTCCGGTCGGCCGTCAAAATGCGGGGATGGCAGATGTTTTACCCCCACCAGCCAGCCGTCTTTAAGCTGCATGAGAGGTTCTCCTTAGAGTGGTACTTGAAGTCGCTTCAGAGTAGCATGAAACGATACTAACTTATTCATTCTGGAGTTTTATCATGCCGCCCCGCCGTTATAATCCTGACCGCCGACGTGACGAGCTGCTCGAACGAATTACCCTCGATATACCTCTCGCCGTAGCGCAGGCGCTGCGGGAAGATCTGGGGGGTGAGGTCGACCCGAACAACGACATCACGGCGCAGTTATTACCCCCAGAAAGCACGTCGCACGCGGTCGTCATCACCCGCGAAAATGGCATTTTTTGCGGTAAACGCTGGGTAGAAGAAGTCTTTATTCAGCTCGGTGGGGATGTGACGGTGACCTGGCATGTTGAAGACGGCACGGAAGTCACCAGCAATCAGCCTCTGTTTGAGCTTAACGGCCCGGCACGTGTTCTGTTAACCGGCGAACGAACCGCGCTAAACTTTGTGCAAACGCTGTCCGGCGTAGCCAGCGAAGTTCACAGCTACGTTGCGCTGCTTGAAGGCACTAAAACGCAGCTGCTTGATACCCGTAAGACGCTTCCTGGCCTGCGTACCGCGCTGAAATATGCGGTGCTTTGCGGCGGAGGCAGCAACCATCGTCTGGGACTGTCCGATGCTTTCCTGATAAAGGAAAACCACATTATCGCCTCCGGCTCTATTCGCCAGGCGGTAGAAAAAGCGTTCTGGATGCACCCTGACGTGCCGGTAGAAGTGGAAGTCGAGTCGCTTGATGAACTGGAGCAGGCGCTGAAAGCCGGGGCTGATATCATCATGCTGGACAACTTTACCGTCGACCAAATGCGTGATGCCGTCGCGCTGACGCAGGGGAAAGCGCGCCTGGAAGTCTCAGGCAACGTAACCAAAGAGACGTTGAGAACCTTCGCTGATACCGGCGTGGATTACATCTCTGTTGGCGCCCTGACCAAACACGTGCGTGCCCTCGACCTGTCTATGCGCTTCCGCTGACTCTCCATTGCTGCGGGCGTGCCTCCGGTTACGTCCGCAGTTTTGCGCGCCCGCTTCCATTTCGAATGTTGATCAACACAATCGCTATAACTACTGCGGAAGCTATTTCCCGAATCCTGATTTCCCCATTCGCTATTGCCTAACCCGTTTAGCACAGTGCTGCTCTCTAACCAAAGGAGCGGCAAATGAACAAGCAAAAAGGGTTTACGCTAATCGAACTCATGGTGGTGATAGGTATCATCGCTATTCTTAGCGCCATCGGCATTCCGGGGTATCAAAACTACCTTCGTAAAGCGGCATTGACCGATATGCTGCAAACCTTCTTACCCTATCGTACCGCCATTGAACTCTGCGCGATTGAACGGGGCGGAATCAGCAGCTGTAACGCAGGCAGTAACGGCATTGCGGAAACCAGAACGACGCGCTACGTCGGGGCAATGAGCGTAGCCAGCGGTATCGTGACGTTAAGCGGACAGGAATCGCTGAACGGGCTGACGGCAACATTCACCCCACAGTGGAGCGACACCAGCGGCGTAACCGGTTGGGTCAGGAGCTGCAATGCCGAAAACGGCTCCCCTCTAAAACAAGCCTGCGAGGACGTTTTCCGCTTTAACGAAAGCAAAGCAGGAGCTGGCGAATGAACGCAAAAGAGCAGCTTCATTCCCTTTGCCAACACTACAATGCCGTACTGGTAGAAGAGACCCAAAACGTATTACGGATTGCGACGCTTGAAGCCCCAAGTGAGCAGCTGTATGAGGCATTACGCTTTTTCTGTAACAAGCATATTGATGTAGAGATATGGCCCGCTGAAAAGCTGGAGAAATGGCAAACCCACGAATTCACACAACCCTCAGAGAAAGATCACGGCAGCTCGGTGGTCACGCTATTAAATACAACCCTCGCCGCCGCAGTGCAGCAGCGGGCCTCCGATATCCATTTTGAACCCTTCGAGAACGCCTTTCGCATTCGACTCCGCATTGATGGCGTCCTTCAGTGCCAACCGCTGCTGCCGCAGGCAATGATTGCGCCCGTCACCGCCAGGCTCAAAATTTTGGCGAACCTGGATATTGCTGAAAAGCGATTGCCGCAGGACGGACAAATGGATTATCTCGCCGAAGGCGTGAAAGCCTCGTTCCGCGTCTCGACGCTACCTTGCCGCCATGGTGAAAAAGTTGTTTTAAGGATCCTCCAGCAAGGCAAACAGAGTATGGATATGCACTCGTTGGGCATGTCGGAAGGCGAAACAGAGCAATTCAGGCATTCACTCGATGCCCCTCAGGGCATGATTTTGGTTACCGGGCCTACCGGCAGCGGAAAGACCATAACGCTTTATAGCGCCCTGGCGGCGCTTAACCGGCCGGACATAAACGTCTGTAGCGTGGAAGATCCGGTAGAAATCCCTCAGGAGGGACTCAACCAAACGCAAATAAACCCCAAGGCCGGGCTCACCTTTCAAAGCGTCCTTCGCGCCTTATTGAGACAGGATCCGGACGTCATTATGATCGGTGAAATCCGGGACGGAGAAACGGCAGAAATCGCCATCAAGTCGGCCCAGACCGGACACCTGGTTTTGTCGACGCTTCATACTAACTCTACCGTTGAAACGCTTGTTCGGCTGGAGCAAATGGCGGTTCCTCGCTGGATGATTGCTTCAGCCGTGAATATCATCGTGGCCCAAAGGCTGGTGAGAAAACTTTGCCCCAACTGCAAAAAACGTAGCGAAACGCCCATCAGATTACCCCGCCATCTTTGGCCTTCTGAGTTGCCACAATGGCACGCTCCTGGATGCGAAAGATGCTACGGGGGATATTATGGGCGTACGGCGTTATTTGAACTGCTCCCTTTATCTGCAGCCCTGCGGGTAGCAATAGCTCAGGGTGAACCTGCGGCTAAGATTGAAGCGTTAGCCAAAGAGCAAGGCATGCGTACGCTGTTCGAGAGCGGCTGCCTTGTGGTCGAACAAGGGCACACCTCTTTGGCAGAGGTTTATCGGGTGTTAGGAGTGCCAAATGCCTAAGCCCCAGCTCTGGTCCTGGGAAGCCATTGACGCCGAGGGGCAGTTGAGGACCGGCGTAATGCTAGCCGGTGAACGTACCTTGTTGGAGGAAGAGCTTCACAAGCAGCAGCTTCAGCTACTCAGTGTTAAAAAATCCTTTATAGCAGGAAGTGCCTGCTGGCACATTCAGCAGAAGATAGACGTTATCCGGCAGCTTGCGGCTCTGCTTCACGCCGGCATTGCCTTAACGGACGCGCTGCGGCTCATTGCGCGTCAGCACCCAAAACCTGAATGGTCAGCTTTATTGCAGCATATTGAACAGCAGGTATCACAGGGCATTCCGCTTTCAGAAACGCTTAAACAGTGGCTCCGTATCTTCCCGCCACTCTTTATCGCCTTATTGCATACCGGTGAACTGACCGGCAGGCTTGCAGAATGCTGCGAGCGGCTGGCCGAGCAGCAAGAACAGCAATATAAACTCACCAAAAAGGTGATGAAAGCCCTTCGCTATCCGCTTTTTATTTTTCTGGTCGCACTGCTGGTTACCGCAGGCATGGTGGGGTTTGTTCTGCCAGAATTCGCTAATATCTACCGCTCTTTTAATGCTCCCCTACCCGCCATTACCCAGGCCGTCATGAGCATTTCAGCGTGGGCAACGACGCAGAGTGGCTGGTGGATTTTGGCCGCTATCATTCTTGCCGTTACAGGCTGGTGGCTTCGTCGTACTCGCCCCAGTCTTCGGGATAAAGAGCAATTATTGCTGCTAAAAATACCGGTGATTGCGCCATTGAGGCGCGGTCAATTACTGAGCCAGATATTCACCGTGCTTACGCTCTCACAACATTCCGGCGTGCCCCTGTTACAGGGGCTTGAGGCGGTTGAGAAAACGCTAACACAGCTTTTCTGGCAACGACAGATAGCGGACATACGCAAGCAGGTTTCCGAGGGCCAACCATTATGGCGAGCGCTGGAGCAGTCGGGCCATTTCACGCCGCTTTGCCAGCAGTTGGTTCGCATCGGTGAGGAATCAGGGTCGCTGGATTTGATGCTCGAACGCTTAGCGCGCTGGCATTATGAGAAAACGCAGGAACTGGCCGAAAACCTTGCCGCAACGCTGGAGCCAGTCATGATGCTGGTCATTGGCTTGATCATTGGCACGCTGGTGATTGCGATGTATCTGCCTATTTTCCAGATGGGAGAGGCCATGAGCGGAGGAGGATGACGCAGCCGCAGCTGCGCCATCAATGCTTATCAGAGGCTATTGAAAACGCGGTTTTCCTGCTCCGCCACGCGGATGAAGGTGGTGCGTTTAGTCAGCTCTTTCAGGCGAGATGCTCCCACATAGGTGCAGGCTGAACGCAGGCCGCCGAGAATATCACGAGCGGTATTTTCAACCGGGCCACGCAGAGGCAGCTTAACGGTTTTTCCTTCTGCGGCGCGGTACTGCGCAACGCCACCAACGTGGCGGGTCATTGCAGACTCAGAGCTCATGCCGTAAAACAGCATAAATTTCTCACCGTCCTGCTCAACAACGGTACCGCCGCTTTCTTCGTGCCCTGCCAGCATGCCGCCCAGCATGACGAAGTCTGCGCCGCCGCCAAAAGCTTTAGCTACGTCGCCAGGGACCGTACAACCACCGTCGCTAACGATCTGGCCGCCAAGTCCGTGTGCTGCATCAGCACATTCAATTACCGCAGAAAGCTGAGGATAACCCACGCCGGTTTTAACGCGGGTGGTGCATACGGAGCCCGGCCCAATGCCGACTTTAACAATATCAGCGCCGGACAGGATCAGCTCTTCGCACATCTCACCGGTCACTACGTTACCGGCACAGATAACCTTCTCAGGCCAGGCTTCGCGAGCTTTGCTGACAAATTGCGTAAAGTGTTCTGAGTAGCCGTTTGCCACGTCGATGCAGATAAATTTCAGCGCCGGATTAAGGGCAAGAATCTGCTTAGTTTTGGCAAAATCTGCATCGGAAGTGCCGGTTGAAACCATGATATGACGCAGCAGGTTTTCCGGGGTCGTCTTAACAAAGTTGCTCCACTCTTCAACCGAATAGTGCTTATGTACTGCGGTTAGAATGTCGAAAGAGGCCAGCGCTTGCGCCATCGCGAAGGTGCCGACGGTGTCCATGTTTGCCGCAATAATTGGCACACCAGACCACGCAATACCAGAATGCTTGAATGTGAATTGGCGTTCCAGCTCAACGTCAGAACGGCTTTTGAGGGTGGAGCGTTTTGGGCGGATTAAAACGTCTTTAAAACCTAACTTCAAATCTTCTTCAATACGCATGTTGCAAATCCCTGGGTCGAATGGCGATGAACACATAAATACGATCGGCGAAACAACGGCCAACCCCAGTGACGCTATCATACGCAGTAATAATGGCTCCGCAAGACTGCGAAAACCGACTTTTTTACGCTACAATCGTTTAAATTTACCTGGTAAACGGTAAAAAGACCGTAGACGGGAAATTCTTTGTTTTTACGTGATGCCAACTCGCCTAAAAACATTCGCCAGAACGAATTTTATCTTATTGATAAATAAAGCATCAGGATCGATTATTTATGGTTTATACGGTTGCACTTACGGGAGGTATTGGCAGTGGTAAAAGCACCGTCGCCGAAGCCTTTTCCCGCTCAGGCATTACCGTCATCGATGCAGATGTGATTGCCCGCCAGGTTGTTGAACCCGGCCAACGTGCGTTAGCTCTCATTTCTCAACATTTTGGTCCAAAGATCCTTCTGGAAGATGGCTCTTTAAATCGCCGGGCGCTACGAGAAGAGATCTTTAGTTCCCCGCAGCAAAAGCAGTGGCTCAATAATCTACTGCATCCCTTAATCCAGCAGCAAACCCGCGATGAAATTGCTCGCGCCACCTCACCTTACGTGCTGTGGGTCGTTCCGCTGCTGGTCGAAAACAATCTGCAACAAAGAGCTAACCGGGTTTTAGTGGTGGACGTCTCCCCTGAAACTCAGATTGCGCGTACCATGCTGCGGGACAATGTCTCTCGCGAGCACGCGCAGCAGATCCTGGCCGCTCAGGCGTCCCGGGAAGCTCGTCTCGCCGTTGCAGATGACGTAATTAATAATGACGGCAGCCCACAAGACGTTGTCGTGCATGTTGACCGCCTGCATCGCCAGTACCTGAAACTGGCTGCACAGGCCGCACAACAGGAAACAAAATAATGAACACTCAGGTTCTTTTCGAACATCCACTGAATGAGAAAATGCGCACATGGCTGCGTATTGAATTTTTGATCCAACAGCTACAGTCCGCGCTCCCCGTCAGCGACAGCGCTAAGGCACTGCATTTTTTTCGTAACATCGGCGACTTACTGGATGTGTTTGAAAGGGGCGAAATCCGCACCGAGATCCTTAAAGAACTGGGCCGGCAGCAGCGCAAACTGTTGAGCTGGTCGGAAGTCCCTGGCGTTGATATGCAGCGTATCGACACGCTGCGCAGCCAGCTGGAAAGTTGCGGCAGCGTGTTAATGGCCGCGCCGCGTATCGGGCAAGTACTGCGAGAAGATAGGCTGATTGCGCTGGTAAGACAGCGTCTTAGCATCCCTGGAGGCTGCTGTAGCTTTGATCTGCCCACGCTGCATATCTGGCTTTATCTGCCGCAGGAGCAGCGAGATGCTCAGGTCGATTTCTGGCTGAAGACCCTCGAACCGGTAAAACAATCGCTCGATCTGCTGCTGGATATCATTCGTAACTCGGCGCCGTTCCGTAAACAAACCAGCCTTAATGGCTTCTACCAGGATAACGGCGATGATGCCGACCTGCTGCGCCTGCATCTTAGCCTTGGTGACCAGCTTTATCCGCAGATTTCCGGCCATAAAAGCCGCTTTGCGATTCGTTTTATGCCGCTGGACTCGGAACACGGCCTGGTGCCTGAACGTCTCGATTTCGAACTGGCCTGCTGCTAAGGAAAAAACATGAGCGAAGAGACCATCGTCAACTGCCCCGGCTGCGGTAAAGCCGTTATCTGGAACGAGAGCAGCCCTTATCGGCCATTCTGCAGCAAACGCTGCCAGCTTATAGATCTTGGAGAATGGGCCGCAGAGGAAAAACGTATTCCAAGCAGCGGCGACCTTTCTGAAAGCGAAGGCTGGAGCGAAGAGCAGGAGCGCTAAGCGTTCAGCAGCTTTAAAATAACGGGCTCATTGGCTGGCGGAAACTCGTCGGCGATGAGCTCACTTTGAGCAATCCAGCGCCCAGGCTGTCCTTCTTTTCCCCAGGGTTCCCCTTCCCACTGTTCAACCAGATAAAACCACAGCGAAATATGGCGATCGGGAAACTGATATTCCAGGGTTTCAAACAGGCTGGCACTTTGCGCCACAATGCCGGTTTCTTCCTGTAGTTCACGGATCACCGCCTGCTCTGGCGACTCTCCAGCCTCAATTTTCCCGCCGGGAAATTCCCATTTATTAGCCATGTGTGCATCGGCAGCACGTTGCGTAATGAAGATTTCACCCTGTTGATTACGGATAATGCCGACGGCGATTTGCAGTTGCTTCATATTCTCAAACTCCACGCGTAAAAAAGGCGCAGCAAGCTGCGCCTTTCCAGGGTTGTCAGACCTTAGCTCAGACGGCCATGGCACTGTTTGTATTTTTTACCGGAACCGCATGGGCAAGGATCGTTACGCCCAACTTTACGATCGCCGGTTTCAGCTGCCAGCGCCTGCGCAGCCTGAGTTTCATCATCCACATGGCTCAGCTGCTGCATACGTGCCAGACGCTCAGCTTCTTCGCGACGCTGCTGCTCCATCGCTTCCACTTCTTCCGGCATGCGCACCTGGACTTTGCTCAGGGTGCTGATCACTTCATATTTCAGTGACTCCAGCATCGCGGCAAACATAGAGAAGGACTCACGCTTATATTCTTGCTTCGGATCTTTCTGCGCGTAGCCACGCAGGTGAATACCCTGACGCAGGTAGTCCATCGCCGCCAGGTGCTCTTTCCACAGAGAATCCAGCGTTTGCAGCATGACGCCTTTTTCGAAGTGGCGCATCATTTCAGCCCCGACAACTTCTTCTTTGCGCTGATAAAGCTCAATTGCCGTCTGCAGAATACGCTCACGCAGCGTTTCTTCGTGCAGTTCAGGCTCTTTATCCAGCCATTCTTTGATTGGCATCTCGAGGTCGAAGTCGTTTTTCAGGCGCTCTTCCAGACCTTCTACGTCCCACATCTCTTCCAGAGACTGAGGCGGGATATGCGCATCAATGGTGACCTTAAAGACGTCTTCACGAATGCTGGCGATGGTTTCACTCACGTCGCTAACGTCGAGCAGCTCATTACGCTGGGTGTAGATTGCCCGGCGCTGATCGTTCGCAACGTCGTCGTATTCCAGCAGCTGTTTACGAATATCAAAGTTACGGCTTTCGACCTTACGCTGTGCGTTAGCTATCGCCTTGGTCACCCATGGGTGTTCGATAGCTTCACCCGGCTTCATGCCCAGCTTACGCATCATGTTGGAAACGCGGTCTGAGGCGAAGATGCGCATCAGAGCATCTTCCATCGACAGGTAGAAACGGGAAGAACCGGCATCACCCTGACGACCAGAACGGCCACGCAGCTGGTTATCGATACGGCGAGATTCATGACGCTCGGTACCGATAATATGCAGACCACCTGAAGCCAGCACCGCATCGTGACGAACCTTCCAGTCCGCTTTAATTTGGGCAATTTGCTCTGGCGTTGGATTTTCCAGCTCGGCAATCTCTTCCTGCCAGCTGCCGCCCAGCACGATATCCGTACCACGACCCGCCATGTTAGTGGCGATAGTTACCGCAGCAGGGTAGCCCGCCTGAGCAACAATACCCGCTTCGTTGGCGTGGAACTTGGCGTTCAGAACATTGTGTTTGATACCGGCTTTAGTCAGCTCATTGGAAACCACTTCAGATTTCTCAATGGAGATGGTCCCCACAAGCACCGGCTGACCATTCGCGGTACGCTCTTTAATGTCTTCAATGATGGCGCCAATTTTATCCAGCTCGGTCATGTAGACCAGATCCGGCATGTCCTTACGGATCATTGGGCGGTTGGTCGGCACGACAATGGTGTCGAGCTTATAAATGGAGCTGAATTCGAACGCTTCGGTGTCTGCGGTACCGGTCATCCCTGCCAGCTTCTCGTAAAGACGGAAGTAGTTCTGGAAGGTAATAGAAGCCAGCGTCTGGTTTTCGTTCTGAATATCGACGCCTTCTTTCGCTTCAACGGCCTGGTGAAGACCGTCGGACCAGCGGCGACCCTGCATGGTACGGCCGGTGTGTTCATCAACGATAATGACTTCGCCATCTTTTACGATGTAGTCAACGTCACGGGTGAACAGCGCATGGGCGCGCAGTGCAGCGGTTACGTGGTGCATTAACATGATGTTGGCAGGAGAGTACAGAGACTCACCCTCTTCCATCATACCTTCTTGCACCAGCAGTTCTTCAATCAGCACCAGACCACGTTCGGTCAGGTTAACCTGGCGAGACTTCTCATCCACGGAGAAGTGGCCTTCACCCTGGAAGGTGTCGGAGTCTTCTTTTTCCTGGCGTATCAGGTGCGGGATGATTTTGTTTACGCGTTTGTACAGCTCAGAACTGTCTTCAGCCGGGCCGGAGATAATCAGCGGAGTACGTGCTTCATCGATCAGAATGGAGTCAACCTCATCCACCAGCGCATAGTGAAGTTTACGCTGCACGCGCTCTTCCGGGCTGAAAGCCATGTTGTCGCGAAGGTAGTCAAAGCCGTATTCGTTGTTGGTACCATAGGTAATGTCCGCGGCGTAAGCTTCACGCTTGGCCGGAGCAGGCATGCCTGGCAGGTTGATACCTACGCTCAGGCCCAGGTACTCGAACAGGGGACGGTTGTTTTCGGCGTCACGCTGTGCCAGATAGTCGTTCACGGTAACTACGTGAACGCCTTTTCCGCTCAGGGCGTTCAGGTAAGCCGGCAGCGTCGCGGTCAGGGTTTTACCTTCACCAGTACGCATTTCTGCGATACAACGGTCGTTCAGGACCATACCACCAAGCAGCTGTACGTCGAAGTGGCGCATGCCGAAGACGCGCTTACTCGCTTCGCGAACCACGGCGAAGGCCTCTGGGATCAGGTTTTCCAGCACTTCGCCCTTTTCCAGACGAGCACGGAACTCATTGGTTTTAGCCTTCAGCTCATCATCAGTGAGCTTTTCCATCTGTGGTTCCATGCCGTTAATCATGGTCACCACTTTGCGCATACGGCGCAGGGTACGATCGTTACGACTACCGAAAACTTTGGTTAATAATTTGATTAGCATAATAAATTCTCAAACGCCTGCCGTCAGTGCGGTCAATAAATTGTTGTTAGTTAAGAAGATGAGTTAACTGAGGCGAAGCGGACCTGCGCGGATGCCCTGCATCTGACGGATCCACGCAACGGTGCTGAAAACTTCAGCCGCTGGCGATGCCTGGAACGCAGTCTGGCGAACAATTACGGGAGGTTTGCTTTCCTGCGTCAGCAGTGCGCTGAGCGTGTCCAGCAGAGCAAGGTGTTGTGCCTGAAGCGGCACGCTTTCCTGGGCCACCGGCAAAGCCTGGGGGACCATAGCAAAGGAAAGATGACGGATAACGGTGCGGATTGCATGCTGCTGCCAATAGTCCACACTGAAGGAAGGACGGCGCGTGCTCTCCTGCAATAAAACAAGGCTATCAAAACGTAGCTGACGCGCAGGATCGTGGCGACTGGCTGAAGCTTCAGCGGGGATACCGGTTTCTGTGTTACCGTTGAGCGCAGGCATGCCAAAACTCGCCGCGACCATCCCCAACAGGAGATGCGGCCAGAAATAACGTCTGCCAAATTGTCGCCAACGATTTAGAATACCAATCACTTTTTCCGCCGGAGCTTAATGTATGCGCGACAGTCGCCCGCAATCTTTAGAAAATCTGTTCGACGATGCCGGCCAGGAAAGCATGCTGCAGAACGTTCAGCAACGCGCCGTTGTTCTTCTGCGGCTAAACCGGGCAGTGAAAGGCATTTTGCCTGCTCCACTGCACCCCTGGTGTCGGGTTGCCAACTTTCGCCAGGGCATTCTGGTACTTGAAACTGCAAATGCCAGCTGGCTGATGCGTTTACGTTATGAGCAAGCCACGCTGCTCAGTGCATTACGCGCCCAAATCTTACCATCATTGACTTCAATCGACATCAGGATTAATCCATCGCTGGCGGTAAAAGGGCAGGAATCAGTACAAGAAAACACCACTCAGACAGGGAGTGAGAAATACGAAGTGAACCGTCAACTGAGTGAGCAGAGCGCGGAAGCGTTGAGAGAAGTGGCTAAACGTAGCCCGGAGAAATTGAGAGCAACAATAGAACGACTGGCTTCACTGGCCGGAGAGGGTACCAGCAAAACCAGTCGTAATAGATAGCTTAAGCGTTACGCCAGCACCAGGTTAGGTGCTTTAAACGCCAGCGGAAGTTCGGCTTCATCTTCGAAGGTCGCCCATTCCCAGGCTTCCTGCTTAGCCAAAACAGCCTGCAGCAGTTTGTTGTTCAGCGCGTGACCCGATTTAAAGGCGGTAAATGCGCCGATAATATTGTGGCCGCACATGAACAGATCGCCAATGGCATCCAGCATTTTGTGACGAACAAATTCATCTTCAAAACGCAGGCCGTCTTCGTTCAATACGCGATAATCGTCAACAACGATGGCACAATCGAAGCTGCCGCCCAGGCACAGGCCGCGGGACTGCAGATATTCGATATCACGCATAAAACCGAAGGTACGCGCACGGCTAATCTGACGCATAAATGCTTCAGCAGAGAAGTTCATGGCGTAGCGCTGGGTGCTTGCATCAATCGCCGGATGGTTAAAGTCGATGGTAAAATCCAACGAGAAACCATTAAACGGTGACATTTCAGCCCATTTATCGCCATCTTCCACGCGAACCGTCTCTTTAAGACGTATAAATTTCTTGGCCGAGTTCAGCTCGTCAATCCCTGCATCAAGCAGCAGATAGACAAACGGCGCCGCACTGCCGTCCATGATAGGAATTTCTGGCGCATCAACTTCAATCACGATGTTGTCGATGCCCAGCCCTGCCAGGGCAGCGTTGAGGTGCTCTACGGTAGAAATCCGCACATCATGCTCATTGACCAGACAAGTACAGAGCATGGTATCACGCACGGATTTGGCATCAGCCGGGAAATCTACCGGAGGATTCAAGTCAGTGCGACGATAGATGACCCCGGTATTTGCCGGCGCAGGGCGCAACGTCAGTGTGACCTTCTTGCCGGTATGTAAACCGACGCCAGTCGCCTGAACGATACGTTTAAGTGTCCTTTGTTTGATCATCGTATAATCTCGCCATATTACTAAGCTAGCCGAGAGTGTATATCACTAACGGCAGGCCAGTTTAGCACAAAGAGCGGATATGCCCAACTTCCGGTTTATTCTTAATCAGCTTGCTTACGCAGGAACGCTGGAATATCCAGATAGTCAGGCTCTTTCGCTGTTTGTGGCGTATTGTCGTTAACCACTTTAGCGGCCGGTTTCTGCTCTTGAGTCAGCGGAGCCATACCGTGCTGCTGGTAGCGATCCATCACCGGCTGCTGTACCTGCTTGTTAGTCACCAGGGTAATCTCAGGACGTTTATCCATGCCGATACCGGTAGCAACAACGGTTACGCGCAGCTCGTCGTTCATCTCTGGATCCAGAGAAGTACCGATAACCACGGTTGCATTGTCGGACGCGAACGCACGAATGGTGTTACCCACGGTTTCGAACTCATCCAGACGCAGGTCGAAGCCAGCGGTGATGTTAACCAGCACGCCGCGAGCACCAGACAGGTCGATATCTTCCAGCAGCGGGCTGGAGATAGCCATTTCTGCCGCTTCTTCAGCACGGTCTTCGCCACTAGCCACGCCGGAGCCCATCATGGCGTAACCCATTTCGGACATCACGGTACGCACGTCCGCGAAGTCAACGTTCATCAGGCCCGGACGAGTGATCAGTTCGGCGATACCCTGCACCGCGCCTTTCAGCACGTCGTTTGCCGCACCGAACGCGTCAAGCAGAGAGATACCACGACCCAGCACTTTCAGCAGCTTGTCGTTCGGGATAGTGATGAGGGAGTCAACGTGCTTGGACAGCTCAGCGATGCCCTGCTCGGCAAAAGCCATACGCTTTTTGCCTTCGAAGTTGAAAGGCTTGGTCACGACCGCAACGGTCAGGATCCCCAAATCTTTAGCCACTTCAGCCACAACAGGTGCAGCGCCGGTGCCGGTGCCACCGCCCATACCTGCGGCGATAAACACCATGTCTGCCCCGTCCAGCGCAGCGCGTAAAGCTTCGCGGTCTTCTTCCGCAGCATTACGACCCACTTCTGGATTTGCGCCCGCGCCCAGACCTTTAGTGATCCCATTACCAATCTGGATCGTCTGGCCGACTGCCGTTTTACGCAGCGCCTGAGCGTCAGTATTAACCGCAAAGAATTCAACGCCTTCGATGCGCTCGCGCACCATGTGTTCAACGGCATTACCGCCGCCGCCACCGACGCCGATGACTTTAATCACCGCGTCGTTGGTCAGTTCCATAGGTTCAAACATAGTTTCTCTCCGTTTTGTGCCTGTCGCCTGAGACCGCTAATTGTCTCCGGTCTCTTATAAAAATTAAAATTCTTTTCTCAGCCAGCTATTCAGTCGCTTAAACCATGAGCCAACAGAGGTCCTTTTTTCCACTTCAGCCTCACCACTGAGATGCGATTCCTTCCCGTAGTGCAACAACCCTACTGCGGTCGAGTAATACGACTCCTGGGCATAGTCAGTAAGGCCAGTAATATTCAACGGCTGACCGATACGCACCTGCGTATGGAACACACGCTGAGCACAGGCTGCCAGGCCTTCAATTTGTGCCGCGCCGCCGGTTAACACAATCCCCGCCGCCAGGTGATGTTTAACACCCTGCTGGCGAAGCTGTTCCTGTAGCTGCAAAATCTCTTCGTTGACCAGGTTGAGCAGCTCGGTATAACGAGGCTCAATCACTTCGGCCAGCGTCTGGCGCTGCAGGCTACGAGGTGGACGACCACCAACGCTCGGGACTTCGACGTTCTCGTCTTTCCCGACAATAGAGCCCAGCGCACAACCATGACGCACTTTAATCGCTTCCGCATCGCTCGGTGGCGTGCCGAAGGCGTAGGCGATATCGCTGGTCACCACGTTCCCCGCATAAGGGATAACTTTGGTGTGACGCAAAGCACCGCCGGTATAGACCGCCATGTCCATGGTACCACCGCCGATATCGACAACACAGACGCCCAGCTCGCGCTCATCTTCGGTCAGTACCGCATAGCTCGCGGCCAGACCGGCAAAAATTAATTGGTCAACTTTCAGACCACAACGTTCAACCGCTTTAACGATGTTTTTCGCCATATCGTTATGGCAGGTAATCAAATGCACTTTCGCCTGCATACGAACGCCGGACAGCCCAACCGGATTCTTGATCCCTTCCTGGTAATCAATAGCGTATTCCTGTGGAATCACATGCAGAACGCGGTGTTCATCACGAACACGCACTGATTTTGCCGTATGCACCACATTTTCCACATCTTCCTGCGTCACTTCCTCTTCCGAAATCGGCACCATGCCTATCTCGTTTTGGCAGCTGATGTGCTTGCCCGACAGCGCCAGATAAACAGAAGAGATCTGGCAGTCTGCCATCAATTCAGCCTGGTCAATAGCCCGCTGTACGCACTTAACTACCGACTCGAGGTCATTTACCCCGCCTTTGTCCATACCACGCGATGGGCAGCTACCCACGCCAATAATATTGACCATACCGTCGGGCAGAACTTCCCCTACTAAAGCGGCAACCTTGGCGGTGCCAATCTCCAGTCCAACTACCAGTTTTCTGTCCGTCGCCTTGATCATTGTTGTTCTGCCTGTGCCTGATTCTGTTGCTGATTCGGATTAGGTACCGGAGGAGGAAGAGCCTCCCAACCTACCGCGGCGCCTGAATCGTATCGCAGGTCGACATAACTGATCCGTTTGTTATCAGCCTGCGCCTGCTGCTGCAGAACCGGATAAAGTTCTACAAAACGATCCAGACGTTTCATCGTATCGCCCCGACCAAGGTTGAGCTTAATTCCGTTATTCAGCGTCAACTGCCAGGAGCGGCGGGCGGTCATAGCCGCCTGTTTCAACGTAAACTTATCCTTTGCCAGCACTACGCCCATGTCACGGTAACCTTGCAGAACTTCATTTTCGCTGCCTTCCGGGCCGGAGAGCATCGGTAAAGTCTGCTTGCTGGTGCGTTCTGCTGGCACGCTGAAGGAATTTCCCTCCGCGTCAACCATATGCTGGTCATTCCAACGTGCTATCGGCACATATTCAACCAGATGAATCTTCAATTCGTCCGGCCACTGCTTTCTAACGCTTGCTTGTTTGATCCACGGCAGGCGTTCTATCTGCTGTTGGATAATATTCACGTCCTGGGTCATAAAAGTACCCGGCGGCCCCAGGGCCAGAATAGACTGGCGAATATCATCATTGCGCGTGTAGTGACGTTCTCCCGTCACCACCAGCCTGGAGAGCGGCAAACGCTGGGCGTCTTCCATCCAGCCCACCACAATCCAACCGCCGATAAACACGCTCAACAGTACCGCGCACAGGAAGATCATTCCTGCCAGACGGGACCCATTGCTGCGTCTCGAGCTGGTATTTTCCTCGGCACGATTACGCGCATTCAGTGCAGCCTGCGACATATCAGTCCGCCAGTTCCAAAATACGTACAACTAATTGTGAGAAGCTCATCCCCGCCTCGCGAGCCGCCATCGGCACCAGGCTATGGCTGGTCATCCCTGGAGAGGTATTCACTTCTAACAGGTAAAATTGCCCGTCGCTGTCCAGCATCACATCGACACGGCCCCAGCCGCTGCAGCCAATAACCTGCCACGCCTGCAGAACTAATGCCTGTAATTCCTGCTCTCTTTGCTCAATTAATCCACCCGGGCAGAAATATTGAGTTTCATCAGAGAGATACTTCGCTTCATAATCATAGAAGGTTCCAGCGGGTTGGATGCGAATAGACGGTAAAATTTCATCGCCTAAAATCGCAACCGTATACTCCGGGCCGCTCAACCACTTTTCAATCAGCACTTCTTCATCGTGTTCAAAGGCAAGCTCAAGCGCCGCAGGCAGGGCCTCTGCGTGGTCGACCTTCGACATGCCGACGCTGGAACCTTCACGGCTCGGCTTGACGATAACCGGCAATCCCAACGCGGCAACACGCTCAACCAACGCGCCGCTCAGGCCCGCAGCAATATCCTGGCGATTAACGGCAACCCACGGCGCAACAGGTAAGCCAGCACCCTGCCACAGCAGTTTGCTGCGCAGCTTATCCATCGTTATCGCCGAAGCCATCACGCCGCTGCCGGTATACGGCAGCGCCAGAAACTCCAGCAGCCCCTGCAAAGTACCGTCTTCACCACCGCGACCGTGCAGCGCGATAAAAACTTTGTCAAAGCCCTGAGCCTTCAGCTCCAGCACCGACTGGCTTTGCGGGTCGAACGCGTGAGCATCAATGCCTGCTTCTTTTAACCCGGCCAGCACCGCGCTGCCGGACTGCAGGGAAACCTCGCGTTCTGCGGAATTGCCCCCCAGAAGAACGGCGATCTTATCAGCCATGATGCCCTTCCTCTTTAGTTTGAGGCTGCAACTTGATTTCAGCCAGGTTTCGGGCGATTTTGCCGATATTCCCGGCACCTTGAACGAGAATCAAATCATTTCCCGTCAAAACAGGCGCTAAAATTTCAGCCACTTCTGCATGATCGGATACCAAAATAGGATCAACCTTGCCGCGGCCGCGAATTGTGCGGCATAAAGAGCGGCTGTCGGCGCCAGGAATCGGCGCTTCACCAGCGGGATAAACTTCCAGCATCACCAGGGAGTCAACCTGGGACAGCACGCCAGCAAAGTCATCGTACAAATCACGCGTACGCGTATAGCGGTGCGGCTGGAAAACCATTACCAGATTTTTGTCTGGCCAGCCGGCACGTGCTGCTTTAATCGTGGCATCCACTTCCGTTGGGTGGTGACCATAGTCGTCCACCAGCATGGCGGTGCCTGTTTTACCGTTGACCGACTCCAGCGGATATTCGCCCAGGAAGTCGAAACGGCGACCCGTCCCCTGGAAACTTTCCAGCGCACGAAGAATGGCTTCGTCTTCGATGCCCTCCTCCGTTGCGACAGCAACCGCCGCCGCCGCATTCAGCGCGTTATGGCGGCCCGGGGCGTTCAGCACCACATGCATGTCAGGCTTGTCCTGACGCACGATGGTGAAAAATCCCTGCGCGCCTTTCTGCTGGTAATTCTCAACGCGCACGTCCGCATCGTCGCTGAAACCGTAAGTGGTAGTCTGACGGCCAACACGCGGCAGCAGCTCGCGAATCACCGGATCGTCCACACACATCACTGCTCGACCATAAAACGGCAAATTGTGCAGGAAATTAATAAACGTCTGCTTTAAATTTTCGAAGTCGCCCTGGTAGGTATCCATATGATCGGCTTCGATATTGGTCACAATTGAGACCATCGGCTGCAAATGCAGGAACGAAGCATCGCTTTCGTCGGCCTCTGCAATAAGATAACGACTGTGCCCCAGGCGAGCATGCACGCCAGCCGCTTTCACCAGGCCACCGTTCACAAACGTCGGATCCAGACCTGCTTCGGCATAAATGCTCGACACCATCGCCGTCGTTGTCGTTTTGCCGTGCGTACCCGCGACGGCAATGCCGTGGCGGAAGCGCATCAGCTCGGCCAGCATTTCAGCACGACGGATAACCGGAATACGGGCTTCATGGGCGGCAACAATTTCCGGGTTATCCGCAGAAATTGCTGTGGAAACAACAACAACGCTTGCATCACGCACGTTTTCCGGGCGATGGTTGAAATAAATCGTGGCACCCAGTGCCGACAACTGCTGCGTGACCGGGTTCGGCGCCAGGTCGGAACCGCTGATCTGATAACCTTCGTTAGCCAATACCTCAGCAATGCCGCCCATACCGGCGCCGCCGATGCCAACAAAGTGAATGTGCCGGACGCGACGCATCTCGGGCACGATTGAACGCAGTTTCGCCAGTTGTTGTGTATTCATTCTCTAAACCTGCAAGCGGCATGCCGCCATTACATCAAATTTACAGGGGGCAATTTGCCTCCCACAAGTATTACGCGCGCGCTGCGGCGCTGACTTCATTTGCTACACGTTCGGTTGCATCAGGGATGGAAGCAGCACGCGCCCGCTCGGCCATTGCCAGCAGCGTTGCTCTGTCCCATTCGGCCAGGGTACGGGTAACGGCATCCACGGTAAACTGCGGCTGCTCCAGTATTTTCGCGGCTCCGGCCTTTTCCAGAGGCAGCGCATTCCAGTACTGCTGCCGATCTTTGTGCTGGAACGGAACAAACAGCGCGGGCAGGCCCGCTGCCGCGATTTCACTCACGGTTAACGCCCCTGAGCGGCAAACCACGACGTCAGCCCATTCATAGGCAGCCGCCATGTCATCAATAAACTCGGTAACCTTATGCTGCGGCTGGCCGGCTTCGGCATATGCCTGCTGCACAACCGCCTGGCCGCCTTTTCCGGTTTGATGCCAGATAGTCACCGTTTCACCCAGGCGTCCGGCAACCTGCGGCATAGTTTGGTTCAAAACGCGCGCGCCCTGAGAGCCGCCCACAACAAGCACCCGCACCGGGCCTTCTCGCCCGGCAAAGCGCACCTGCGGCAGCGGTAACGCCAGTACATCGTTACGCACCGGGTTGCCAACAACATCGGCCTTAGGGAATGCGCCTGGGAAGGCTTGCATCACTTTGGTCGCGATCTTCGCCAGCCATTTGTTCGTCAGCCCGGCAATGCCGTTCTGTTCATGCAGCACAACGGGAATGCCCAAAGACCAGGCAGCAAGGCCACCCGGCCCGGAAACATAGCCGCCCATGCCTAATACCACATCCGGCTTCCACGCCTTCATGATGGCGCGAGCCTGACGCCAGGCGTTAAATATACGCCCAGGAGCCAGCAATAAGGCCTTCACGCCTTTGCCACGCAGGCCTGAGATGCGAATAAAGTCAATCTCAATACCGTGTTTAGGCACCAGATCGGCTTCCATACGGTCCGCGGTACCAAGCCACCGAATATCCCATCCTTCAGCCTGAAGATGATGAGCCACGGCCAGCCCGGGGAATACGTGCCCGCCGGTACCGCCCGCCATCACCATCAACCGCTTCGCTTTGCCCGTCATTTGGCACTCCGTGTAAACGCCTGAGCTTTAGCCAGACGCGTTTCATAATCTATTCTCAACAGCAGCATGATTGCCGTGGACATAATCAGCAGGCTGGAACCGCCGTAACTGATAAGCGGCAACGTCAGGCCTTTGGTTGGCAGCATACCCGCCGCAGCCCCGACGTTAACTAACGCCTGGAAGCTAAACCAAATGCCGATAGAACACGCCAGGAAGCCGGAGAAACGCTGATCCAATTCCAGAGCACGTTTGCCGATCGACATCGCACGAAAAGCGACGAAGAATACCATCAAAAGTGCAAGCACCACACCGATATATCCCAGCTCCTCACCGATGATTGAGAAGATAAAGTCGGTGTGCGCTTCGGGCAGATATTCCAGCTTCTGGACCGAATTCCCCAGCCCTTGTCCCCACAATTCACCGCGCCCAAAAGCCATCAGTGATTGCGTTAACTGGTAGCCGCTGCCGAAAGGATCTTCCCATGGGTTCCAGAACGAGGTTACGCGGCGAATACGGTAAGGCTCAGCGAGGATTAGCAGGATAACCGCCGAAATCCCCATGCCGATAATGGCGATGAACTGCCACAGCTTTGCCCCCGCCAGGAACAGCATCGCCAGCGTGGTGACAAACAGCACAACCACGGTACCGAGGTCAGGCTGGGCCAGAAGCAGAACGGCCATCACCAGAATCACGCCCATTGGCTTCAGGAAGCCGCGCAGGTTATTTCGAACTTCATCAACCTTGCGCACAAGATAGTTTGCGAGATAACAGAACAGCGACAGCTTGGAAAACTCAGCGGGCTGGATACGCAGCGGGCCGAAGGCAATCCAACGCGATGCACCGTTAACCGAGCTGCCGACGACCAGTACAATCAGCAGCATCACGATAGAGGCCAGCAGCATAGCCGTACTGTGGCGCTGCCAGAAATCCATCGGCAGGCGTAGCGTCACCATCGCCAGCACGAACGCGACGATGATGTATAACCCGTCGCGTTTTGCGAACAGGAAAGGATCGTTGGCCAGACGCTGGCCCACCGGCATCGACGCAGAGGTCACCATAATAAAGCCGATCGCCGCCAGACCGAGGGTCAGCCAAAGCAGCGTGCGGTCATACAGCACCATGCTGTTGGCGTCGGCCTCACGGGAGCCCATTACCCACCCTTTTAACGCCGAAGCGACCCAGGCCAGGATGCCAAATCCTGGTACACGGGGAACGCGCAGGCGAGGGAGAGATAAACGCATCAGCCGAGCTCCTTCGCAAGTTGAGTAAACATATCGCCGCGTTGTTCGAAGTTTTTGAACTGATCGAGGCTGGCGCAGGCCGGAGAAAGCAGCACCATATCGCCAGATTCCACACGGGCCGCGGCAAGTTTCATTGCCTGCTCCATGGTTTCTGTCTGCTCGGCAATATCCGGGCGTAACTCGGCCAGTTCGGCACCGTCACGACCAAAGCAGTACAGGCGCACGCGGTCGCCCTGCAGGTAGCGAGCCAAAGGCGAGAAATCAGCGGACTTACCGTCTCCCCCCAGCAGCAGATGCAGCGTGCCCTCAACATGCAGGCCGTTCAACGCGGCTTCGGTACTGCCGACGTTGGTCGCCTTGGAATCGTTAATCCAGCGCACACCGTTACGCTCCCAGGCCAGCTGGAAACGGTGTGCCAGACCGGTATAGGTGGTCAGCGCTTTCAGGCTGGTAGAACGAGGCAGCTTCACCGCATCCGCCAGCGCCAGAGCTGCCAGCGCGTTGGTATAGTTGTGCTGCCCGACCAGCTTCATCTCTTTGGTGTTGAGGATCTTCTCCCCTTTCACCCGCAGCCAGGTATCACCCTGCTGGCGGTTAAGATGATAATCACCGACGTCGACACCGAAGCTGATGCAGCGCTCGTCTGCACCACGCACCGGCATGGTCAGCGCGTCGTCCGCGTTGACCACACAAACTTTGGCATTTTCATAGATGCTCAGCTTCGCCGCACGGTATTGCTGCATCCCAAACGGATAGCGATCCATATGATCTTCCGTTACGTTCAGAACGGTCGCCGCCGCGGCCTTCAGGCTATGGGTGGTTTCCAGCTGGAAACTGGAGAGTTCGAGCACATAGAGCTCACAGCCTTTATCCAGCAGCATCAGCGCTGGCAGGCCAATGTTTCCGCCCACGCCCACGTTCACGCCCGCCGCTTTCGCCATCTCTCCCACCAGCGTGGTCACTGTGCTTTTACCGTTGGAACCGGTGATCGCGACAATCGGCGCCTGGGCTTCACGGCAAAACAGTTCGATATCACCGACTATTTCGATACCAGCGTCTGCCGCCGCGCTCAATGACGGCGTGGCAAGCGCAATGCCCGGACTTGCGATAATCAAATCCGCCGCCAGGAGCCAGTCTTCATTTAACGAGCCGGTATGGCGCTCAACGTTCTCAGGCAGCTTATCAAGACCAGGAGGGGAGATACGGGAGTCCATCACGCGCGGCGTAACGCCGCGAGCAAGGAAGAAATCCACGCAAGACAGGCCGGTAAGGCCTAACCCGATGATAACGACGTTTTTACCCTGGTAATCTGCCATATTTAGCGAACCTTCAGCGTAGCCAGGCCAATCAGCACCAGCATCAGCGAAATAATCCAGAAGCGCACAATGACGCGCGGCTCCGGCCAGCCTTTCAATTCATAGTGGTGGTGAATCGGCGCCATACGGAAGATGCGCTGTCCCCGGAGCTTGAACGAGCCAACCTGCAGGATAACCGACAGGGTTTCAACCACGAATACGCCGCCCATAATCACCAGCAGGAATTCCTGACGCAGCAGTACCGCGATAGTCCCCAGCGCACCGCCGAGAGCCAGAGAACCTACGTCGCCCATGAAGACCTGAGCCGGATAAGTGTTAAACCACAGGAAACCTAAGCCAGCACCGACAATGGCCGTACAGACGATAACCAGCTCACCCGCGTGACGCAGGTAAGGAATGTGCAGATAGCCCGCGAAGTTCATGTTCCCCGTCGCCCACGCGACCAGCGCAAAACCAGCGGCCACGAACACGGTCGGCATAATCGCCAGGCCATCAAGGCCATCGGTCAGGTTTACCGCGTTACCGGTACCGACAATGACAAAGTAGGCAAGCAGCACATAGAACAGGCCAAGCTGCGGCATCACGTCCTTGAAGAACGGAACAACCAGCTCGGTCGCAGGCGTCCCTTTCCCGACGGCATACATTGTGAAGGCAACCACCAGCGCAATCACCGACATCCAGAAGTACTTCCAGCGAGCGATCAGCCCTTTAGTGTCCTTCCGAACTACTTTCCGGTAATCATCAACGAAGCCAACGATCCCGAAGCCTATCAGCACGAACAGTACGCACCAGACGTAAGGGTTAGAGGGATAGGCCCACATCAGCACGGAAACCACAATGGCGGTCAGGATCATGATCCCGCCCATCGTTGGCGTCCCTTTCTTGCTGAAATGCGACTCAGGACCATCGTTACGAACAACCTGCCCGAAGGAGAGCTGTTGTAAACGCGCGATCATACGCGGCCCCATCCAGAGGGAGATAAACAGAGCGGTCAGCAGGCTGACAATGGCGCGAAACGTCAGGTAAGAAAAGACGTTAAAACCGGAATAATATTTGACCAAATGTTCGGCCAGCCAAACTAGCATGCTTGTTTCTCCTGTAATGCGCGAACCACCTCTTCCATGGCCGCACTACGTGAACCTTTCACCAAAATGGTTAAAATTGAATGTTCCGCAATCAGCGCCTGTAAACGCGCGACCACGGCCTGTTTATCGGTAAAATGCTCACCAACATCTGATGCGTCGCTGAGCGTCTTGCTCAACACACCCACGCTCAGAACACGGTCAATACCTGCGGCCTTTGCCGCTTCGCCAACCTGACGATGACAGGCCTCGGCTTCATCACCCAGCTCACCCATGTCGCCAACTACCATCACGCGGTAGCCCGGCATTTCTGACAGCACCTGCGCCGCCGCGGTCATTGAGCCCACGTTAGCGTTGTAGCTGTCGTCCAGCAGCAGCTGGTTCTCAGCAAGCTGAATAGGGAACAGGCGACCGGGCACGGCTTTCAGCTCGGTAAGCCCGGCTTTAACCGCTTCCAGCGTTGCGCCAACGGCCATCGCCAGTGCGGTCGCCGCCAGAGCGTTAGCAATGTTGTGGCGGCCAGGTAATGGCAGCACAACGTCGACATCGCCCTGCGGGGTTTGCAGAGTAAACCCGGTGCCATGAGAAGTGATATGAACGTTGGTCGCGGTAAAGTCACTTCCGGCCGCATTCGGAGAGAAGCGCCAGGTTTTGCGATCGCCCACGATCGTCTTCCAGTTCAGCCAGTCGTTGTTATCGGCGTTAAGGATCGCCGTGCCGTTCGCCGCAAGGCCGGTAAAGATCTCGCCCTTCGCTTTCGCCACGCCAGCCAGAGAACCAAAACCTTCAAGGTGCGCAGCAGCCAGGTTGTTGACCAGAGCCGCTTCCGGACGGGTTAACCCCACGGTCCAGGCGATTTCCCCCTGGTGGTTAGCGCCCAGCTCGATAACGGCATAATCGTATTCTGGCGTCAGGCGCAGCAGCGTCATCGGCACGCCAATATCGTTATTCAGGTTACCTGCGGTATAGAGCGTATTGCCGCACTGGCGCAGAATAGATGCCGCCATTTCCTTCACGGAGGTTTTGCCGGAAGAGCCGGTTAACGCCACAACGCGAGTAGGCACCTGCTGGCGAACCCATGCACCCAGCTCGCCAAATGCAAGACGGGTATCGGCCACAACCAGTTGTGGCACATCAATATCCAGCTTACGGCTAACCAGTAATGCGCCGGCCCCACCTTTCACCGCATCGGCGGCAAAGTCATGGGCGTCAAAACGTTCGCCTTTCAGCGCGACAAACAGGCAGCCAGCCGTCAGCTTGCGGGTGTCGGTTGTGACGTCGATAATATCCGCATCTGCGCCGTGCAGCTGCCCGTCGAGAATGGACTCCAGTTGCTTCAGAGAGACGCGAATCATGCGACAACCCCCAGCAGACGTGCAGCCGTTACGCGGTCGGAGTAATCCAGACGGCGGTTACCGACAATCTGATAATCCTCGTGGCCTTTACCCGCCAGCAGCACGACGTCATTTTCTTTCGCCTGCATGATGGCGTTGGTCACCGCTTCTGCGCGCCCCAGTACTACGTGTGCACGCCCGGCGTCCAGCATGCCGGTCAGGATATCGTCGACGATGGACTTCGGTTCTTCGGTACGTGGGTTGTCATCGGTCACCACCACCACATCGGCGTATTGCTCAGCAATACCGCCCATGATTGGCCGCTTACCTTTGTCACGATCGCCGCCGCAGCCAAATACGCACCAAAGTTTGCCGGAGCAGTGCAGACGAGCAGCCTGCAGGGCTTTTTCCAGCGCATCAGGCGTGTGGGCATAATCCACTACCACGGTAGGTTTGCCAGCGACGCTGAACACTTCCATGCGGCCACAAACCGGCTGGAGGCGTGAAGCGGTTTGAATTAATTCGTCGAGCGGGTAGCCCAACGCCAGCAGCGTTGCCAGAGCCAGCAGCAGGTTGCTAACGTTAAACGCGCCCATCAGGCGGCTTTCAATTTCGCCTTTGCCCCACGATGAGCTGAAGCGGATAGTCGCCCCACCATCGTGATAAATAACTTCGTCAGCTTTCAGCCAGCGGCCATGAGCGCCCGGCTCAAGGTTATTTTCCATGGTGACCGCAACGGCATCCGGCAGGCGAGCAAGCCAGCGGTGACCCACTTCGTCATCGGCGTTAACGATCGCCTGGCCGCAGTCATGCTCGGAGAACAGCAGCCACTTAGCGGCCTCGTAATTCGCCATATCACCATGATAATCAAGGTGATCGCGGCTTAAATTGGTAAATACGGAAGCAGCAAATTTCAGCGCTGCCACGCGATGCTGAACCAGGCCGTGGGATGAAACTTCCATGGCGCCAAAGGTCGCATTTTGTTCTTTCAGGCTCGCCAGCACGTGCTGCACGTCTACCGCAGAGCCGGTGGTGTTTTCTGTCGGTACAACCTGCCCCAACAGGCCGTTGCCCACGGTCCCCATCACGGCGCTGGTTTCACCCAGTAATTGCGCCCACTGCGCCAACAGCTGAGTGGTTGTCGTTTTTCCGTTAGTCCCTGTTACGCCAACCAGGCGTAAAGCTTCAGAAGGCTGATGATAGAAACGCCCCGCCAGCGCAGACAGCCGCTGATGCAGCTGGCTCAGGTAAATAACCGGCACGCCGTGCATCTCGCGAACTTCACCATCCGCAGCTTCACCGTCCGCTTCTGCGATCACGGCAGCCACACCCTGTGCTATCGCCTGCGGGATATAACGACGCCCGTCCGCCTGATGACCAACCACGGCCACAAAAAGATCGCCCGCAGCCGCCACGCGGCTGTCGAGTGTCATCTCTCGCAGCGCTCTCGCAGGGAGTCCAGCTACCCACGGAGCAAGAAGGTCGCTCAAATTACGATCTGCCACCTGAAGCCTCTTTCTGATTAATTACAAATTCGCTTTTTTCACCGGTTGCCAGCGCATCCGGCTCTATGTTCATGGTGCGCAGTACGCCGCCCATGATTGCACCGAACACAGGTGCAGAGATGGCACCGCCGTAATATTTACCGGCCTGTGGATCGTTAATCACTACGACCAGAGCAAAACGAGGATTGCTGGCTGGCGCAACGCCTGCGGTGTAAGCAATGTATTTGTTGATGTATTTGCCGTCCGGCCCGACTTTTTTCGCGGTACCGGTTTTGATAGCGATACGGTAGCCCTTGATGGCCGCTTTCACGCCGCCACCGCCGGGCAGCGCCACGCTTTCCATCATGTGAAGCACGGTGCGAACGGTTGATTCAGCAAAGATACGCTCGCCGGGAACCGGCGGGTCAACTTTGGTTATCGACAGCGGCCGGTAGACACCATAGCTGCCGATGGTTGCGTAGACTCGCGCTAACTGTAACGGGGTTACCATTAGCCCGTAGCCGAAAGAGAAGGTGGCCCTCTCTATGTCAGACCACCGTTGTTTTTGAGGATATAAGCCACTGCGTTCCCCGACCAACCCCAAATTGGTCGCTTTTCCCAGTCCAAAACGTGAGTAAGTGTCTACTAACGCTGAGGAGGGCATCGCTAACGCCAGTTTTGAAACCCCGACGTTACTCGACTTCTGTAGTACCCCGGTAAGGGTCAATTCGTTGTAGCGCCCGACGTCTTTGATCTCATGACCATTGATTCGGAACGGCACGGTGTTAAGCACGGTATTTTCCTGAACCACACCACGCTGTAGCGCGGTCATCACCACCATCGGCTTAACGGTGGAACCCGGTTCAAAAATGTCGGTAATGGAACGGTTACGCATCACATCTTTTGCCGTGCCGGTCAGGTTGTTCGGGTTATAGGACGGGCTGTTTGCCATCGCCAGAACCTCACCAGTGCTCACGTCAACTAAAACGGCGCTGCCCGATTCGGCCTTGTTAAAAGCAACGGCGTTATTCAGTTCACGGTACACCAGCGCCTGCAGGCGTTCATCAATGCTCAAAGCCAGGTTATGGGCGGCCTGGCTGTCAGTGGAGGAAATGTCTTCGATAACGCGCCCGAAGCGGTCTTTACGCACAATGCGCTCGCCGGGCTGGCCGGTGAGCCATTTATCAAAGCTTTTTTCTACCCCCTCGATCCCTTCACTATCGACGTTGGTAAAGCCGATGAGGTGAGCAGTCACTTCGCCTGACGGATAGTAGCGGCGAGATTCCTGCCGCAAATGGATCCCAGGAAGCTTGAGCTTCTTGATGTAGTCGCCAATATCCGGGTTAACCTGGCGAGCGAGATAAATAAACCGCCCATTTGGGTTGCTGTTCACGCGGGAAGCAAGCTGGTCGAGAGGAATTTTTAGCGCATCCGCCAGGGCCTTCCAACGGTTGTCCAGCGTCACGCCACCGGCGTCGTGTAATTCTTTCGGATCGGCCCAAATCGCATTTACCGGCACGCTAACGGCCAGAGGGCGGCCAGCGCGATCGCTAATCATACCGCGAGAGGTAGATACCTCCTGCACACGAAGTGAGCGCATGTCACCCTGCCGCACCAGCATGTCCGGACTGATTATCTGTAGCCAGGCAACACGACCCAGCAGGAAAGCCAGCGCCAACAGAATGCAACCGCAGAGCAACGCAAAACGCCAACTGATAAAGTTGGCCTGTTCTTCCTGACGTTTTGGTTTAAGCGTTTTTGCCGCTGCTCTCATCTGTCGCACTATTCCTTATTGCTGAACTACGATGTTTTCCTGCGAAGGATCGACATGCTGCAGCTGCAGCTTTTCCGTCGCGATCCGTTCAACCCGGCTATGATCGCCGAGCGCATTTTCTTCAAGAATCAGGTTGCGCCATTCAATATCCAGCGCGTCACGCTCAAGCACCATCTGCTCACGCTGCGCGGTAAGCAGACGGGTATGGTGCGCCGTCGTGACCACGGAAACCGCGGTAACGATAATCGCGGCGAACAAACAAAGTGCCAGTTTCCCATGACGAAAAAGATCGCCACCAATCACGGTAGGCAAAGCATGACGCTCATTGCTGCCGAGCTGCGTAACTCTGCTTAGGGTCTCTGTCACTCGGTTGATCATGCGTTAGTCCTCTCTGCGATACGCAAAACGGAACTGCGTGCACGCGGGTTCTCCGCCACTTCATCTTCACCCGGCATCATTTTGCCGATCGCTTTGAGCTGGCGACCGCCCAGCTTATTCAGCTGTGCTTCCGTCATGGGTATACCCGCCGGAACCTGCGGACCGCGGCTCTTTTCACGCATAAAGCGTTTAACGATGCGATCTTCCAGCGAGTGGAAGCTAATGATCGACAAACGACCGCCAACCGCCAACGCTTCCAACGAGCCATTCAACGCTTTTTCAATTTCATCCAGCTCGCTGTTGATCCAGATACGAATAGCCTGGAAGGTGCGGGTCGCCGGATGCTTGAACTTATCTTTGACCGGCATTGCAGCAGAGACGACCGCCGCCAGTTCTTTAGTGCGTGTCATCGGCTCTTCGCGGTTACGCTCGACGATGGCACGCGCAATACGTTTGCCAAAGCGTTCTTCACCAAAGGTTTTGATCACCCACGCAATATCCGCTTCTTCCGCCGTCATCAGCCATTGGGCTGCGGATTGACCGCGCGTTGGGTCCATACGCATATCCAGCGGCCCATCGCGCATAAACGAAAAACCGCGCTCCGCATCATCCAGTTGAGGAGAAGAGACGCCGAGATCCAGCAAAATGCCATCGATCTTACCGTCCAGTTCGCGCTCACGAGCGTAATCTGCAAGCGCAGAGAATGGGCCATGAATGATGGAGAAGCGTGGATCATCAATAGCAGCAGCTGCGGCAATAGCCTGCGGATCGCGGTCGATCGCCAGCAACCGTCCTTGCTCACCGAGCTGGGACAGGATCAGGCGTGAGTGGCCACCGCGACCAAAAGTGCCATCAATGTAGATGCCGTCAGGACGAATATTCAGGCCGTTAACGGCCTCATCCAGCAGCACCGTAGTGTGTTTAAAATTTTCCATCATTTCTAAAGTGACAAGTCCTGCAGACGATCCGACAAGGTGTTTGTCGAACCCTGCTCAGCGTCGATATCTTCCTTGACCTGTTGATGCCAGGTCGCTTCATCCCACAGCTCAAACTTATTGAACTGGCCGACCAGCATTACTTCTTTGGTGAGCCCGGCGTGCTGACGTAAAACTGGCGCCAGCAGCAGTCGCCCGGCGCTATCCATCTGACATTCACTGGCATGCCCCAACAGCAGGCGCTGCACGCGGCGCTCTGCGGGGTTCATGCTCGACAGACGGGCAAGCTTTTGTTCAATGATTTCCCACTCGGGAACGGTATAAAGCAGCAGGCAGGGGTGATGGATGTCGATGGTACAAACCATCTGACCTTCTGAGGTTTCGATCAGCTTTTCCCTGTAACGGGTAGGCACGGCAAGCCGCCCCTTGCTGTCGAGATTGACTAACGTTGCCCCACGGAACATGCCAGCCTCACCCTTTAATGACCCATTTCACCACTTTACCCCACAAATTCCCACATAAAGGAGTTTACGGAGGGGAGGAAAACCTTGTCAAGCCAGCCAGGTCGCCTGCGGGAATAAATTCCCGCGCCTAAGCGATTGATTAATGGCTGGCGTGAAAAAACTCGCATTGGCGAGGCAAAATTAACGTTATGAATATTTGAAAGAAAAAGACCAATAAACATCAACAGCGTTAAAACGACCGAAGACTTACTTTGAGAAATATTAAGTACTCAGTTTGCGACGCGGGCGGCATTTTAAGGTATTTCAAGGCGGGTGAACAGCGGCAGATGCCCGTCTGGCTTGGGTTTGACGCGGTTTTGAAGAAAAGAGAGGTTGCTAATGATTAATAATCCAACATTTCTTATCAACGGGTGTGTAACAAAATAATACAAACGAGGAATTTATTTCGCGGTGAGGATTTTTTTTACCAGATTTTTCCCGCCTAATTAATTACCTTAAAAAATAAGGGTAAATATACGGGAAAAATCTTAATTAAGTTTAAGCGTGACGTAACGCCTCTTTGTCAGTAACGACTTAAGCTACCACGGCGATAAAGATTTCGGCGAATCCGGGTTAACCCAGGCTTTGGCTTACGCGGCTCATCAAGGCTTGCCAGTACCAGCTCAAGCACCCGCTCCGCCACATCCCGATGACGCTGCGCAACCGCCAGCACCGGGCACTGCAGGAAATCCAGGAGTTCATGATCGCCAAAGGTGGCGATGGCCAACTCTGACGGCAGTCGCCCCTGCCGGCGAAGCGTCACATCCATAACGCCCTGCAGCAACGCAAAAGAGGTTGTGTACAGCGCGTCAGGCATCGTATTCGTTTCCAGCCATTTTTCGAAAAGCTGGGCGGCAGCTTCACGTTCATAGCTGTTGGCATAGAGGTAGTTAACCGTGCGCGGATCGTCTTTCCATGCGGTGCGGAATCCCTGCTCACGCAGGAAACTGACCGACAGTTCAGGCAAGGCACCGAGGTAAAGGATATTGTCGCCAGGGAACTTACGCAGTTCCTCCGCCAGCATTTCCGCATCGTCCTGATCGGCGCCGACGACGCTGGTGAAATGCTCGCGATCCAGGGCGCGATCGAGCGCGATTATCGGGAACGAATCATTCGCCCAGCGCTGATAAAAAGGATGCTCAGGAGGCAAAGAGGTCGATACGATAATCGCATCAACCTGCCGCTGCAGAAGGTGTTCAATGCAGCGCATTTCGTTGTCAGGCTGATCTTCAGAACAGGCGATCAGCAGCTGATAGCCACGCTGACGAGCCTGGCGCTCAAGGTAATTTGCAATACGGGTGTAGCTGGTGTTTTCCAGGTCAGGGATCACCAGACCGATAGAACGCGTGCGTCCTGCGCGTAGCCCTGCGGCCACTGCATTAGGGTGGTAGTTATGTTCTCGTACCACAGCCATGACTTTCTCAACGGTTTTATCACTAACGCGATACTGTTTAGCTTTCCCGTTGATGACGTAGCTTGCCGTGGTGCGCGACACGCCAGCCAGACGCGCGATTTCATCCAATTTCACTGTAGCCCCTTACTCTCCAGGTGATCCATAACCATACCCTGGTCATGGTTAACAACATTTACATCTAAGCGCAGAATAATAACTCCGGCAACCGCTTTTGCGGGGTGTTGTTTTCTTATTTGCAAAAAAAAGCCCGGCAGTGATTACCGGGCATGTGAATCAGATCACATTCGTCGCTAGCGCATGATCTTATCGCCGCGCGAAACGCCGACAATGCCCGAGCGGGCGACCTCGACAATTTTGGCCACATCGCGGATCGTATCCAGGAATGCGTTGAGTTTATCGCTGGTGCCAGCAAGCTGAACGGTGTACAGCGTTGGCGTCACATCGATAATTTGCCCACGGAAGATTTCCGCGCTGCGCTTCACCTCTTCGCGCCCGTATCCGCTGGCCTGCACCTTCACCAGCATGATTTCACGCTCGACGTAAGCGCCCTGCCCCAATTCACTCACACGCAGGACATCCACCAGCTTATGCAGCTGTTTCTCAATCTGTTCCAGCACTTTCGCATCGCCGACGGTTTGAATCGTCATGCGGGAAAGCGTTGGGTCATCCGTGGGCGCAACGGTGAGGCTCTCGATGTTGTAGCCGCGCTGAGAGAACAGACCAATGACCCGGGACAGCGCGCCTGATTCATTTTCCAGTAATACAGATAAAATTCGGCGCATAATCAGGTTCTCTCCGTTTTGCTTAACCACATTTCATCCATTCCGCCGCCGCGAATCTGCATAGGATAAACGTGTTCAGTACCATCAACCGTCACATCAACAAACACCAGGCGGCCACCGCGAACGGTTTCCAGCGCCTGGGCAAGCTTGCTTTCAAGCTCTTCCGGCCTGGTGATGCTAATCCCAACATGCCCATAAGCCTCTGCCAGACGGACAAAGTCCGGGAGAGACTCCATATACGACTGGGAGTGACGGCCTGAATAGATCATGTCCTGCCACTGCTTGACCATACCGAGATAGCGGTTATTGAGGTTAAGGACCAGAACCGACAAGCCGTACTGAAGCGCGGTGGAAAGCTCCTGAATGTTCATCTGAATACTGCCATCACCGGTGACACAAATAACCGTCTCATCCGGGAGTGCCATCTTGACGCCAAGAGCGGCAGGAAGACCAAAGCCCATCGTGCCCAGGCCACCGGAATTTATCCAACGGCGCGGCTTATCAAACGGATAGTAGAGCGCGGCAAACATCTGATGCTGACCCACATCAGAGGTCACATAAGCCTCGCCGTTTGTCAGGCGATAAGCCGTTTCAATGACTGCCTGCGGCTTAATCGCCTCACTGGTGCGGTCAAATTCAAGACACTGACGAGCCCGCCAATGCTCTATCTGCTGCCACCAGTCCCGAATGTCATCCCCGGACTGCTGCGTTTCTTCCTGAGCAAGCAACTCCAGCATCTGGGTAAGAGCCTGATGGGCATCGCCCACAATCGGAATATCCGCTGCGACAGTTTTGGAAATAGACGTTGGGTCGATATCAATATGCAGTACCGTCGCATTCGGGCAGTACTTAGCGAGGTTGTTGGTAGTACGGTCATCAAAGCGAACGCCTACGGCGAAGATCACGTCCGAATTATGCATCGTCATGTTCGCTTCATAGGTGCCATGCATGCCAAGCATGCCCAGAGCCTGTCGATGCGTAGCCGGGAACGCCCCCAGCCCCATTAACGAAGAAACAACCGGAATATTGAGTTTCTCAGCAAGCGCCAGCAGCTCTGCATCACATGCTGAATTGATAGCGCCACCGCCCACATACATCACCGGCTTTTTAGCCGCAATAAGGGTCTGCAGGGCACGTTTAATCTGCCCTTTGTGGCCCTGTGTCGTAGGGTTATAAGAACGCATACTGACAGCTTCAGGCCAGGCATACGGCAGCTTATTCAGCGGGCTCATGATGTCTTTCGGTAAATCCACAACAACTGGCCCTGGTCGGCCGCTTGAGGCCAGCCAGAACGCTTTTTTGATGATGCCCGGAATATCTTCAACCTGCTTAACTAAGAAGCTGTGTTTCACCACCGGGCGGGAGATACCGACCATATCGCACTCTTGAAAGGCGTCGTAGCCAATCAAAGACGTTGCAACCTGCCCGGACAACACCACCATAGGAATAGAGTCCATATAGGCTGTGGCGATGCCGGTAATCGCGTTGGTAGCACCGGGACCGGAGGTGACGAGTACGACCCCCGTCTCACCCGTTGCACGTGCAAGGCCGTCAGCCATATGCACTGCGGCCTGCTCATGACGCACCAGTACATGATCAATTCCGCCCATAGTATGAAGCGCGTCGTAAATATCGAGTACCGCGCCTCCCGGATAGCCGAATACCTGCTTAACGCCCTGATCGATTAACGACCGGACGACCATCTCGGCTCCTGACAACATCTCCATGGTTTTGCCTCCAGGCTCACGTTTGTGACCGCACGCAGAAATCATTTTCGCGCCGTCGTTGCGACAGGTTGTGTGTCTGCCTGTATCTTTGTTATAGGTTTAGCCCATTAACATAACCGCTCGGGATCCGACAGGCAATTACCTGCCCCGGCTAGTGAGAGATAAGAATTTACTCTCACCGCTACAAAAACCACGCATAACGGAGCGATCGACTGAATCCGGAGGGTGGCTGTTGACGAATATGTCAAAGATGCGGGCAAATACAGCTCGTTATGTATTAATTTAGCATTTTAGTGTTGCCGGAAAGGGAGCGTCAGGAAGTGCTAAAGTAGAAAATATTGTTTTTTTATAAAAACAAAGAAAAAACGGGCTGTTTAGACCCGCAAATCAAAAGACGTTACCTCGTTTATTGGCAGCAGCTTTTCGCTATCTGATTCTGCATCCACAAATGCCCCTTATCCTGCCCCGCAGAGCCATACCACGATAAATAACAGGTAAGCTGTTTCTTCATGAAAGGCACAGGGAATACCTTAAGATTCAGATCAGTAGACACACTATCAACCAGCCAGCGTGGCGCAACTGCCACCATTTTGGTCTGCGAAACCACGTTCAATACGCAGGTGATCGCCATCCCCTGATAGGCAATAGCGCTTTGCTTATTCAATGTGTCATACCAGGGCAAACTGAATGAACCGTAGCATTCAGGCGAAACCACCGCATGCTGTTGATGATAAAAGTCTCGTACGGTCAATGGCGAACGAAAGCCAGGATGTTCTTTTCCCGTCACTAAAACGACTTCATCTTTGAAAAGAGGAATTTTTTTAAAACCTGGACGTATAGTTTCGTCATAGCAAATCAAGAAATCAACTTCCTGATAACGTAACTGTCTTTCAATATCCTCGTTAAAAGAAGATTTAAAAATTAACTGAACATGAGGTGCAGTGTGTTTAATTGCATCCAGAACGAGCGACATTATTTTGCTGTCCAGGGGGCTCGCCACGCAAAGCGTAAACTGCCGTTTGCTTCTCAGGGGTTCAAAATCGCCTTCGGGCAGTTCATTCTGGACCATCTGTAAAGCATCACGAACAACATCATAAAGCTCAAATGCTCTTGCCGTGGGTTGTATCGTTCGCCCATCGCGTACAAATAACTCATCGTTAAACGTAACCTTCAGGCGAGACACCGCGTTACTGACTGCTGGCTGAGACATCCCCAACAACCTGGCAGCTCCTGTAATGCTTTGCGCTCTCATCACCGTGTCAAACACCGTCAACAGATTTAAGTCTACATGACGCAACCTTGGCTTTATTGTATCCAGAGTCCCCAGACTCTTATTCAACTGATAATCCATTTTCTACTCCAGTAATGAATTGGGTTCCATTCCACAATGCATAAATTGGAAGTTCCGTTGTTTATGGTCATCTGGTAAATATTATTTTTAGTAAATCATCTTACAAACACGCTTAATAACAATGCAGCATACAGATATAGCGTAAGACGCCATCATTATAAAGAAGCTAAAACTTTATGATGAGCAAGTTTTCCCAATTGATGAGTAATACATAAGTTCTACCACATTCATAAGGTGAATTTATGAAATTAAACGTATTATCAGACAGAGCTATAACTTTTCATCTTAATTAATATATTAAGAAAACTCTTTTTCCCGGTGTTTTTCACTGAATACGCCTCGCAAACTCAACGTCCCAGCGCCCCCTCTATCGGCCTAAGGGTTGACACCTGCAGTGAGATCAAGTACCAATAAATACATCACGAAATTGCACAGGGCTTGAAACATGAATCGCACCTTCCGCCTACTTGGTCTACTACTAAACGCATCTTATTTGCGCGGTAGACTGGTGGGCGACAATCAGCGTTGATTCAAGCCTCCAGACAGAAAAAACCCGCGCCAATGCGCGGGTTTTTTTATGCTCTCGCGAAGGCGCCCAAAGAGATAAAGGACCGAACCATGAGCCAGCAAGTCATTATTTTTGATACTACATTGCGCGACGGTGAACAGGCTTTACAGGCAAGCCTGAGCGTGAAAGAGAAGCTGCAGATTGCTATGGCGCTGGAGCGTATGGGCGTAGACGTAATGGAAGTCGGTTTCCCCGTTTCTTCTCCTGGCGATTTCGAATCCGTACAGACCATCGCCCGCAACATTAAAAACAGCCGAGTTTGTGGTTTGGCTCGCTGCGTAGAAAAAGACATTGATGTTGCCGCTGAATCTTTAAAAGTTGCTGAAGCCTTCCGAATCCACACTTTCATCGCCACCTCCCCTATGCACATTGCGACTAAGCTGCGCAGTACGCTGGACGAAGTGATTGAGCGCGCTATATATATGGTGAAACGCGCCCGTAACTATACCGATGACGTAGAGTTTTCCTGTGAAGATGCTGGCCGCACGCCGATTGCCGATTTGGCCCGCGTAGTGGAAGCCGCTATCAGCGCTGGCGCCACCACCATTAACATTCCTGATACCGTCGGCTACACCATGCCGTTTGAGTTTTCCAACATCATCACCGGCCTGTACGAGCGAGTGCCAAATATCGATAAAGCAATTATTTCCGTGCACACCCACGACGACCTGGGTCTGGCCGTAGGTAATGCCATGGCCGCAGTCCATGCGGGTGCTCGCCAGGTTGAGGGGGCGATGAACGGCATCGGCGAGCGGGCGGGTAACTGCTCGCTGGAAGAAGTGATCATGGCTATCAAAGTGCGCAAAGACATCATGAACCTGCACACTAACATCAATCACCAGGAAATCTGGCGCACCAGCCAGATGGTCAGCCAGATCTGCAACATGCCTGTTCCGGCAAACAAAGCCATCGTCGGCACCGGCGCCTTCGCTCACTCCTCCGGTATCCACCAGGATGGCGTGCTGAAAAATCGCGAAAACTACGAAATCATGACGCCGGAATCCATCGGCCTGAACCAGGTACAGCTGAACCTGACTTCACGCTCCGGCCGTGCGGCCGTGAAGCACCGCATGGACGAGATGGGCTATAAAGAGGCCGATTACAACCTGGATAATCTGTACGACGCCTTCCTGAAGCTGGCGGACAAAAAAGGTCAGGTCTTCGACTACGACCTGGAAGCACTGGCCTTCATCAACAAGCAGCAGGAAGAACCAGAACACTTCAGCCTGGATTATTTCAGCGTGCAGTCTGCCTCTAACGGCATTGCTACCGCCTCCGTGAAGCTGGTTTGTGGCGAAGAGATTAAAGCCGAAGCGGCAAACGGCAACGGCCCGGTCGATGCTGTTTATCAGGCGATTAACCGCATCACCGATTACAACATTGAACTGGTGAAATATAGCCTGAGCGCCAAAGGCCAGGGCAAAGATGCGCTGGGCCAGGTCGATATCGTGGTGGATTACAACGGCCGCCGCTTCCATGGCGTGGGTCTGACAACCGACATTGTCGAATCCTCTGCTAAAGCGATGGTGCACGTGCTGAACAACATCTGGCGCGCCGGTGAAGTCGAAAAAGAATTGCAACGCAAAGCTCAACATCAGAATAAAGAACAAAATCAGGAAACCGTGTAATGTCGAAAAATTATCATATTGCAGTTTTGCCGGGTGACGGTATTGGCCCGGAAGTGATGGCTCAGGCCTTGAAAGTACTGGATGCTATTCGTCACCGTTTTGATCTTCGCATCAGCACCAGCACCTATGACGTCGGTGGTGCCGCCATCGATCGCCACGGCAGCCCGCTGCCGCCGGCCACGGTCGAAGGCTGCGAGCAGGCTGATGCTATTTTGTTTGGCTCGGTAGGCGGCCCTAAGTGGGAGCATCTGCCACCGGCCGGGCAGCCCGAGCGTGGCGCCCTGCTGCCGCTGCGTAAGCATTTCAAACTGTTCAGCAACCTGCGCCCGGCTCGCCTGTACCAGGGGCTGGAAGAGTTTTGCCCGCTGCGCGCCGACATCGCGGCAAACGGCTTCGATATCCTGTGCGTTCGCGAACTGACCGGTGGGATCTACTTCGGGCAGCCTAAAGGCCGTGAAGGCAGCGGTATGCATGAGAAGGCCTACGATACCGAGGTTTATCATCGTTTTGAGATTGAACGTATTGCGCGTATCGCCTTTGAATCCGCCCGTAAGCGCCGCAGCAAAGTGACCTCTATCGATAAAGCAAACGTGCTGCAAACGTCGCTGTTATGGCGTGAAATCGTCAACGAAATCGCCAAAGAATACCCTGATGTGTCGCTGTCCCACATGTATATCGACAACGCCACCATGCAGTTAATTAAAGATCCGTCCCAGTTCGACGTGCTGCTGTGCTCCAACCTGTTCGGCGACATTCTGTCCGACGAATGCGCCATGATCACCGGTTCTATGGGCATGTTGCCTTCCGCCAGCCTCAACGAACAGGGCTTTGGCCTGTACGAACCCGCAGGCGGCTCCGCACCTGATATCGCGGGCAAAAACATTGCCAATCCTATCGCGCAGATCCTGTCCCTGGCGCTGCTGCTGCGCTACAGCCTGGATGCCGAAGAAGCCGCCCAGGCTATCGAAAGCGCCATCAATCGCGCGTTAGAAGAAGGCCATCGCACCGGTGATTTAGCCCGCGAAGGCAACGCAATCAGCACCGACGAAATGGGCGACATCATTGCCCGCTACGTAGCTCAGGGGAAGTAATCATGGCCAAAACCTTATATCAGAAGTTGTACGACGCCCACGTCGTGTATGAAGCCCCGGAAGAGACGCCGCTGCTGTACATCGACCGCCATCTGGTGCATGAAGTGACTTCCCCACAGGCCTTTGACGGGCTGCGTGCCCACGGCCGCCCGGTTCGCCAGCCGGGGAAAACCTTCGCCACTATGGATCACAACGTGTCGACCCAAACTAAGGATATCAACGCCTCCGGCGAGATGGCACGTATCCAGATGCAGGAGCTGATGAAGAACTGCGCAGAGTTTGGCGTTGAGCTGTACGATTTGAATCACCCTTATCAGGGCATCGTTCACGTCATGGGGCCTGAACAAGGGATTACGCTGCCGGGCATGACCATCGTGTGTGGCGACTCCCACACCGCAACCCACGGCGCATTCGGCGCGCTGGCTTTCGGCATCGGTACCTCCGAAGTCGAACACGTGCTGGCGACGCAGACCCTGAAACAGGGTCGTGCGAAAACCATGAAAATTGAAGTGAAAGGCAAAGCGGCTCCGGGGATCACCGCCAAAGATATCGTGCTGGCGATCATCGGCAAAACCGGCAGCGCCGGCGGCACCGGCCACGTGGTTGAATTTTGCGGCGACGCTATCCGTGCCCTGAGCATGGAAGGCCGCATGACGCTGTGCAACATGGCTATCGAAATGGGAGCCAAAGCCGGGATTGTCGCACCGGATGAAACCACCTTCGAATATGTTAAAGGCCGCCTGCATGCACCAAAAGGTACTGACTGGGATGAAGCCGTCGAATACTGGAAAACCTTTAGCACCGACGAAGGCGCGAAGTTCGACACCATCGTAACGTTGGACGCCGCCGACATTGCCCCGCAGGTCACCTGGGGAACCAACCCCGGCCAGGTTATTTCTGTTACCGACAACATCCCTAACCCAGAATCCTTTAGCGATCCGGTTGAACGCGCATCGGCCGAAAAAGCGCTGGCTTATATGGGCCTGAAGCCGGGTATTCCGCTGACCGAAGTGGCTATCGATAAAGTCTTTATCGGCTCCTGTACCAACTCACGCATCGAAGACCTGCGTGCTGCCGCAGAAATCGCCAAAGGCCGTAAAGTCGCGCCAGGCGTGCTGGCGATGGTTGTACCGGGCTCCGGTCCGGTAAAAGCTCAGGCTGAGTCAGAAGGGCTGGATAAGATCTTTATTGAAGCCGGTTTTGAATGGCGCCTGCCGGGTTGCTCAATGTGCCTGGCAATGAACAACGACCGCCTGAATCCGGGCGAGCGCTGTGCCTCCACCAGCAACCGTAACTTCGAAGGCCGTCAGGGCCGCGGGGGGCGCACCCATCTGGTCAGCCCTGCAATGGCCGCCGCTGCCGCTGTGGCCGGTCATTTTGCCGATATTCGTACACTGAAATAAGAGGAACCACCATGGCAGAGAAATTTATCCAACATACCGGCCTGGTCGTTCCGCTGGACGCGGCGAACGTCGACACCGATGCCATTATCCCGAAGCAGTTTTTGCAGAAGGTCACCCGCACCGGCTTTGGCGCTCACCTGTTTAACGACTGGCGTTTTCTGGACGATGCCGGGCAGCAGCCTAACCCGGAGTTCGTTCTGAACTACCCGGAATTTAAAGGCGCTTCTATCCTGCTGGCGCGTGAAAACTTCGGCTGCGGCTCTTCCCGTGAGCACGCCCCGTGGGCACTGACCGATTACGGCTTCAAAGTGGTGATTGCGCCAAGCTTCGCCGATATCTTCTACGGCAACTCGTTTAACAACCAGCTGCTGCCGGTCATTCTGAGCGACGAACAGGTGGACGAGCTGTTTAAGCTGGTCGAAGCCCAGCCGGGCATTAAGTTTGTCGTCGACCTGGAGGCCCAAACGGTTCAGGCGGGTGAGAAAAGCTATTCGTTCGAACTCGACAGTTTCCGCCGCCACTGCATGCTGAACGGCCTGGACAGCATCGGCCTGACGCTACAGCACGAATCCGCCATTTCCGGCTACGAGAAAAAGCTGCCTGCATTTATGCAGTAAGCTGTTTTCCCCTCTTCCACATGGGAGAGGGGAAGCCCTCAAATGTTCTTCACCCGGCTGGTGAGAAACAGGGCAACAACCGCAAGTCCTGCCATCAGCCAGTACACAGAGTAGTGACCAAAACCTTCCGCCAGCGCCCCCTGCAGTACGCCGGCTAAAATCACGCCCGTTGAAATGCTGTTGGTGAACAGCGTTGTCGCAGAGCCCGGCCTTCCCGGCATCAAATCCTGGAACCACAGCATCCCAATCCCGGCAATAATCCCGATAAACACCGCGTTAAACAGCTGCAACACCACCAGCGCAGTTTTAGAGTGAAACAGGATCAGCCCAAGGTAAAACAGCACGCCCGCAGCCACCGCCGCCACCATCATGTTACGTTTCCCAAAGCGCTTCACGTAGTAGCCGGCGAGGATCATGGCGGGGATCTCCAGCCCGGCGGCCGTGCCCATCAATAAGCCCGCCAGCTCATCCGGCAGCCCGAGATCCTGGCTTATCCACAGCGGCATATCGATGATGTACATGGTGTTGCAGGTCCACATCAGCATCGAAGCGACAAACAGCATCCGCACGTTGCTGTCCTTCCAGCCGCTGACCTCCGTTATCGCCACTTCGGCGGAGGGCTCGGCTCGGGCAACCGAAGGCAGAGCAAACACAATCAGCAGCAGCGAGATAACAAATATCCCGGCAGCAATAAGAAACATGGTGGTGAAGCCATACTTTAGCGCCAGCATAAAGGAAAGCGGCGGCCCGATAACCCAGGCAAGGGAAAGCTGCGCACGCATGATCGAGCTGAACATCACCACTTCACGAGCGGAACGATCGGCATATTCACGCGCCAGGGCAAAAATCTGCGGCATAGCGGTATTGGCGATGGAGGCAAACATCACGCCGAGCGTAATCAGCGTCAGATAATGCCGGTTGAAGGCAAAAAGAACGCTGTTTGCCACCGCCATCGCGCAGCAAACCATAATCAGTTTGCGACGATCTCCCCGGCTATCCGATCTTTTTGCCAGCAGCAGGCTTACGGCGATCCCGGCAATCGCATTAACGGTATAGAACAGACCAACCCAGAAGGGCCGAACTTCAACTTCGCGGGTTAAAAAGAGGCTGAGCGTCGGGGCCTGCAGCGCACCGGCCACGCCAATCATAAAAGACACGGCCATAAAGGCAGCATAAACGGGGTTAAAACGACGTGCGCGGGTCAAAAACCAGAGCATGAGCTGTCCTTAAAAGGAGGGTGTAGTCAGAGGTATTCGCTAAATGCGTAAAGATTAAACGAAAAAAGCCAGCAGTAAACAGCTGCTGGCGTGGTAAAAGCACCAATACTCAGTCACACATGAGTCGGCGTGTTGGCGTTCTCGGGCATCGGGGTTGTAACCTCCCACTGCATCAAGTCTTCGAGCATCCTTAGTCTTTGCTCCACCGTCAGGCGAGCCAGCCATCCAGAACAAACAAACTGCGTTGCGGCAAAGTACTGTTGGAAAAACCTCGCAGGTGATGACCGCTTCATAAACACCTCCTCGCTTCATCGCTGATGATTATTGACGTAATATAGGGAAAGTTAAATTGATGAGTTTCCGCCGGGAGTTCCTCTTTTATGTCCTCATCTCGTCTGCAACAACAGTTCATCCGCCTGTGGCAATGCTGCGAAGGCAAGCCTCAGGAAACCACGCTGAATGATTTAGCGGAATTGCTCAACTGCTCCCGCCGTCATATGCGGACCTTACTCAACGCCATGCAGGAAAAAGGCTGGCTAAGCTGGCAGGCAGAAGCAGGGAGGGGCAAGCGGTCACAGCTCACCTTCCTTTATACGGGGCTGGCGCTCCAGCAGCAGCGGGCGGAAGACCTTCTGGAACAGGATCGAATCGATCAGCTGGTGCAGATCGTCGGCGACAAGGCCGCGGTGCGGCAGATGCTTATCTCTCATTTAGGGCGCAGCTTCCGCCAGGGCCGGCATATTCTTCGCGTCCTTTACTATCGCCCGCTGCTGAATCTGCTGCCCGGTTCGGCGCTCAGGCGCTCCGAAACCCACATTGCCCGCCAGATTTTCAGCGGCCTGACGCGAATAAATGAGGAAAATGGGGAACTCGAAGCGGATATTGCCCATCACTGGCAGCAAATTTCCCCTTTACGCTGGCGTTTCTTCCTCCGCCCCGGCATTCATTTCCATCACGGCCGTGAGCTGGACATGCTGGATATCATCTCTTCCCTGCAGCGCATCAACACCCTGCCGCTGTTTGCCCACATCACGCAGATAACCTCGCCGACGACCTGGACGCTGGATATTCACCTCAGCCAGCCGGATGACTGGCTGCCGTGGCTGTTGGGCAGCGTGAACGCCATGATCCTACCGCGCGAATGGACAACGATGTCCGATTTCGCCAGCCAGCCGGTCGGTACAGGGCCTTATTCTGTCGCTCGGAATAACCGTAACCAGCTGAAGATTCACGCTTTTGATGATTATTTTGGCTTCAGGGCGCTGATAGACGAGGTTAACTTCTGGGTCTTGCCCGAGGTGGGTGAAGAGTCGAGCTGTGGCGTGCAGCTTCAGGGCATGCCGGACAGCGAGAAAGCCGTAGAAAGCCGCCCGGAAGAGGGGTGCTACTATTTGCTGTTTGATAGCCGCTCCAGACTTGGCCTGCATGAAAGCGTCCGCCAGTGGATTGGCCATATTCTCTCGCCGGTTAACCTTATTTACCGCGCTGCCGAGCAGTACCAGCAATACTGGTTCCCTGCCTATGGCCTACTGCCGCGCTGGCACCACTCGCGCCCGGGACCTCTTACCGCCAAACCTGCCGGGCTTGAAAGCATCACCCTCACCTACTATCGCGATCACGTAGAGCATCGGGTGATCAGTAACATCATGACCGAACTGCTGGCCGAGCAGGGCGTGAAACTGATTATTCAGGAGATCGATTATGCTGAGTGGCATCAGGGCGACGCCGAAAGCGATATCTGGCTGAACAGCGTGAACTTCACCATGCCGCTGGAATATTCCCTGTTTGCCCAGCTTTATGAAGTCCCGCTGATTCAAAAGTGCATCCCGATCGACTGGCAGGGCGATGCCCGCCGCTGGCACAGTAAAACGCTGGCGCTGCCGGAATGGAGCAGGCAAATGCTCGAGCGCAATGACGTTATCCCGTTGATTCACCACTGGTTACGCATTGAAGGCCAGCGCAGCATGCGCGGCGTGCGCATGAACACGCTGGGCTGGTTTGATTTTAAATCAGCCTGGTTTGCTCCGCCTGGCCCCTAACGTTTTCGTAACACAGCTTTCGCAATCCGGGGGAAGTCAGTAGAATCCCTCCTGCTCAACGGGGTGCCAGGACAGTTTGTCCGAGCTGAGATAATACCCGTCGAACCTGATCCGGATAACGCCGGCGAAGGGATTTGAGACACTCCGCTCAATTCCTTTGCCCCCTTTTATTGAGGTGCAAAGTGTTCAAAAAATTTCTGCCGCTGCTGGCGCTGGTTGCCGCGCCCGTTTTCGCCAGGCCCGTATTAACCGTCTACACCTACGACTCGTTTGCCGCCGACTGGGGCCCTGGCCCGGCGGTGAAAAAAGCGTTTGAAGCCGACTGTCACTGCGAACTGAAATTCGTGGCGCTGGAAGATGGCGTTTCGCTGTTGAACCGCGTGCGCATGGAAGGCAAGAACAGCAAAGCAGACGTCGTGCTGGGATTGGATAACAACCTGCTGGACGCGGCCTCGCAAACCAAACTGTTTGCCCCTTCTAACGTCGAAACCAGCGCCCTACAGGTGCCCGGCGGCTGGAAGAACAGCACCTTCGTTCCTTACGACTACGGCTACTTCGCTTTCGTTTACGACAAGAACAAGCTAAAAAATCCGCCGAAGAGCCTGAAAGAGCTGGTTGAAGGCGACCAGAAATGGAAGGTGATATACGAAGATCCGCGCACCAGTACGCCGGGGCTTGGCCTGCTGCTGTGGATGCAAAAAGTCTATGGCGATAAAACTCCGGAAGCCTGGCAAAAGCTGGCGAAGAAAACCGTCACCGTAACCAAAGGCTGGAGCGAAGCTTACGGCCTGTTCCTGAAAGGCGAAGCCGATCTGGTGCTGAGCTACACCACGTCGCCGGCCTACCACATCATCGAAGAGAAGAAGGACAACTACGCCGCGGCCGACTTCAGCGAAGGGCATTATCTGCAGGTTGAAGTCGCAGGCCGACTGGCGAACAGCAAGCAGCCAGAACTTGCCGAGAAGTTTATTAAGTTCATCACCACGCCTGGTTTCCAGAACACCATTGCAACCGGCAACTGGATGTACCCGGTCACTAGCGTGGCGCTGCCTGCTGGCTTCGACGGGCTGGTAAAACCAAAAACCACGCTGGAATTTACGCCTCAGCAGGTCGCCACCCAGCGCGCAGAATGGATTAATGAATGGCAACGCGCCGTCAGCCGCTAATACCCGGCTGGCTGTATCCAGGGCTATTTGCCGCGATGCTTATCGTGGCGGTAGCCCTGGCGGCTTTTCTGGCGCTGTGGCTTAACGCCCCGCAGACGGATGTCTTTGCTCTTTTGCAGGACAGCTACCTTTGGCACGTCCTGCGCTTCTCGTTCTGGCAGGCGTTTCTTTCTGCGGCACTCTCCGTTTTCCCGGCGATATTTTTAGCCCGGGCGCTGTACCGACGCCGTTTTCCTGGCCGAATGGCGCTGCTGCGGCTTTGTGCCATGACGCTGGTTCTGCCGGTGCTGGTTGCGGTTTTCGGCATTCTCTCCGTTTACGGGCGTGAAGGCTGGCTGGCAACGCTAAGCGGCTGGCTTGGTCTGGAATGGCGTTTCTCCCCTTATGGGCTGCAGGGAATTTTGCTGGCGCACGTTTTCTTTAATATGCCGATGGCGACCCGCCTGCTGCTTCAGGCGCTGGATAACATCCCCACCGAGCAGCGCCAGCTTGCCGCTCAGCTGAATATGCAGGGCTGGCACTTTTTCCGTTTTGTCGAATGGCCCTGGCTGCGCAGGCAAATACTTCCGGTAGGGGCGCTGATTTTCATGCTTTGCTTCGCAAGCTTCGCCACCGTGCTTTCGTTGGGCGGCGGCCCGCAGGCGACCACCATCGAACTCGCTATTTTTCAGGCGCTAAGCTACGACTACGATCCGGCCAAAGCGGCGCTGTTGGCCCTGCTGCAAATGGCATGTTGCCTTGGCCTGGTGCTGCTCAGCCAGAAGCTAAGCAAGGCAATTCCTGTCGGCGTAAGCCAGCTTCAGGGCTGGCGCGATCCGCAGGATTCTCTGCGCAGAAAGATCTGTGACGCCCTGCTTATCCTTGTGGCCTTGCTTCTTCTTCTACCGCCGCTGTTGGCGGTAATGGTGGACGGCATTAATGGCAGCATGGGCAACGTACTGCAGCAGGCCGCACTGTGGAACGCGCTTTGGACTTCGCTGCGCATTGCCGTTGCCGCCGGGCTGATTAGCGTGACGCTAACCCTGATGCTGCTGTGGAGCGCTCGTGAGCTGCGGCTTCGCAATCGTATTTTCGCCGGCCAGGCCATTGAGCTTAGCGGCATGTTGATTCTGGCGATGCCGGGCATTGTGCTCGCCACCGGCTTCTTCCTGCTGCTCAATAATACCGTGGGCCTGCCGCAATCTGCCGATGGCATTGTGATTTTTACCAACGCCCTGATGGCGATTCCCTACGCCCAAAAAGTGCTCGAAAATCCCATGCGCGACGTCGCCGAGCGCTACTCGCAGCTTTGCCAGTCGCTGGATATTCGGGGCTTTAATCGTCTGAGGCTCATTGAGTTAAAAGCTTTGAAACGCCCGATAGCTCAGGCGCTGGCCTTTGCCTGCGTGTTGTCGATTGGCGATTTCGGCGTGGTGGCGCTGTTCGGTAACGAAGATTTCAGGACGCTACCTTTCTGGCTGTACCAGCAGATCGGATCCTACCGTAGCCAGGACGGCGCGGTCACGGCGCTGCTCCTGCTGCTGCTTTGTTTTATGCTGTTTACTTTGATTGAAAAACTTCCGGGGCGAGATGCTAACTCTGACTGATGTAACCTGGCTGTACCAGCACTTACCGATGCGTTTTTCTCTGAAGATTACGGCGGGTGAGCGCGTAGCGATCCTTGGGCCGAGCGGCGCGGGGAAAAGTACGTTGTTGAGCCTGGTTGCCGGGTTTCTGCAGCCCGCGAGCGGCAGCATTATCATTAACGGGGTGGAGCATACCCGGACGCCACCTTCGGCTCGCCCGGTTTCCATGCTCTTTCAGGAAAATAATCTGTTTAGCCACCTGACGGTTCGGCAGAATATCGCCCTGGGAATGCACCCGGGGATGAAGCTCAATGAGGCTCAGAAGCAGCGGCTGCTGGAGATAACGGCACGCGTAGGGATGACGGAGATGCTGGATCGCCTGCCGTCTCAGCTTTCCGGCGGCCAGCGGCAGCGTGTTGCGCTGGCTCGGTGCCTGGTTCGTCAGCAGCCTGTTTTACTGCTGGATGAACCCTTCTCCGCGCTCGATCCCGCGCTACGTAAGGAGATGCTGCAGCTGCTCGACGAGCTTTGTCAGGAACAAAACATGACGCTGCTGATGGTATCCCACAGTATTGAAGATGCCGCCAGAATCGCCGGGCGCAGCATCGTGGTAAAAGACGGGCGTATCGCGTGGGACGGCGAGACAGACACTCTGCTAAGCGGCGAGGCAAACGCCTCGACGCTGCTGGGCATCAGCAATTAGTGCGACAGCACCTTCCACAGAATATCCCAGTAAACCGGCATCAAAGGGTGCTGCAACATCGCCACAAAACTGCCCACGCCCGCCACCAGCATTAGCGGTGCCAGCCAGTTCAGACGAGAACGCGGCAAAAAGCGCGTCAGGCGGTCCGTGCCACGTGTGCCGCTGCGGTACCAGCGCCAGCACAGCCACGCGGCCAGCCACAGCAGCAACGCCACCGCCAGCAGCAGCCATTTGAAGCTGGCGCTTTTCATGTCAGCAGGAATATCGATCGCCGCCCCGGCGAGGATCCCCGGCAGAAAATAGAGCGGCGGCCAGAACAGGCAGCCAATGATATTGGGCGGCAAAAACTTCGCCAGCGGCAGATCCAGCATCCCGGCAACCATCGGCACCAGCGGGCGCGTGGGGCCAACAAAGCGTCCCACCAGGATGGTAAACATGCTGTGCTGATGCAGGGCATGCTCGGTTTTATCCAGCAGCGCCTTGTTCTTTTTCATAAAGGACCAGCGGTGCAGCGGGCCTTTGAAGCGCTGTCCAAGCCAGAACGAGATCCAGTCCCCCAGCAGGCAGCCGACGATTCCGGCCCCCCAGGCATAATAAAAATTAACCTGACCGCTGCCGATCAGCGCACCAAGCCCGGCCATCATCACCGTGCCCGGCAGGATAAGTCCCACCAGCGCCAGCGACTCAAGAAAGGCCACCAGCATCACCGCGATTAGCGAATATGCAACTGACTGTGTAATAAAGTGTTCCAGCAAGGATTCCATAAGCTTTCCGTCGGTAAGCGAGCGGGCGATTCTCCAGAATTAACGTGATGGGCGTCAAGGTCTCATTTATATGAATAAAGAATAGACGGTAAAGTTCCGGACTTTTCGCACTCTGCGTCAACGCACCACCGACAATACTGTATATAAATGCAGTAACTCACGGGCTTTTGCGCTATAATCGAAACACTTTTCCTGAGAGAGAATGCAGCGTGTCTCAAGCTCGTCAGGGGTTTCTGCTGACCAGACACTGGCGAGACACCCCGCGCGGTACCGAAGTCGATTTCTGGCTGGCCACGGACGATGGCCCGCTTAAGGTGCGTCTGCCGCCGCAGGAGTCCGTCGCCTTTATTCCCCAGCTGCAGTTAGCTCAGGCTCAGCGCCTGCTGGCCAGTGAAAGCCAGTTTCGCCTTACGCCTCTGGAACTTAAAGATTTCCATCGTCAGCCAGTAGCCGGCTTGTATTGTCAGCAGCACCGCCAGTTGATGAGGCTGGAGAAACTGCTGCGTGACGGCGGCGTGACGGTCTATGAGGCGGATATTCGCCCTCCAGAGCGTTTCCTGATGGAGCGCTTTATTACCGCCCCGGTCTGGTTTAGCGGTAATGCTCAGGGAGACGTGCTGCTTGATACCCGCCTGAAGCCCGCACCAGAATATCGCCCACCGCTAAAATGGGTGTCTCTCGATATCGAAACCAACCGCCACGGCGAGCTCTACTGCATCGGCCTTGAAGGCTGTGGGCAGCGCCATGTCTATATGCTGGGGCCGGAAAACGGCGACGCCAGTGGCCTGGATTTCACGCTGGAATACGTCGCCAGCCGCCCGCTGCTGTTAGAAAAACTGAATGCCTGGTTTGCCGAACATGACCCGGACGTGCTGATAGGCTGGAACGTGGTGCAGTTTGACCTTCGCGTGCTGCAAAAAATGGCGGAACGTTACCAGGTACCGCTACGTTTAGGGCGGGGCAACAGCCTTTTAGAATGGCGCGAGCACGGCTTCAAGCAGGGCGTTTTCTTTGCCCAGATTGCGGGCCGGGTGATTATCGACGGCATTGAAGCGCTGAAATCTGCGTTCTGGAGCTTTTCCTCGTTCTCCCTGGAAACGGTTTCCCGTGAGCTGCTGGGCGAAGGAAAGTCGATTGATAATCCGTGGGACAGGATGGATGAGATCGACCGCCGCTTTGCCGAGGACAAGCCCGCGCTGGCCACCTATAACCTCAAAGACTGCGAGCTGGTCACGCGTATTTTCCACAAGACCGAGCTGATGCCCTTCCTGCTGGAGCGCGCGACGGTCAACGGACTCCCGCTGGATAAGCACGGAGGCTCGGTAGCCGCGTTCAGCCACCTCTATTTCCCGCGTATGCATCGTGCGGGCTACGTTGCGCCTAATATGGGTGAAGTTCCGCCCCAGGCAAGCCCAGGCGGCTACGTCATGGACTCGCGCCCAGGCCTGTATGACTCGGTGCTGGTGCTCGATTATAAAAGCCTGTACCCCTCGATTATCCGCACCTTCTTAATTGACCCGGTCGGCCTCATCGAGGGCACCGCTCAGCCAGACGCTACGCATGCCGTTGAAGGCTTTATTGGCGGCTGGTTCTCCCGCGACAAACACTGCCTGCCGGAGATCGTGAGCCAGATTTGGCATGGCCGGGACGAGGCAAAACGCCACGGCAACAAGCCGCTATCTCAGGCACTCAAAATAATCATGAATGCCTTCTACGGCGTGCTGGGCACCAGCGCCTGCCGCTTTTTCGATCCGCGGCTTGCTTCGTCTATCACCATGCGTGGCCACGAGATCATGCGCCAGACCAAAGCGTTGATTGAATCTCAGGGCTACGACGTTATCTATGGCGATACGGACTCCACCTTCGTCTGGCTGAAAAAAGCCCACGGTGAAGAAGAGGCCGCACAGATTGGCAAGAGGCTGGTTGAGCACGTCAACGGCTGGTGGCGCGAGCACCTGAAAACCACGCAGAACCTGGACTGCGCCCTTGAACTTGAGTACGAAACTCACTTCTGCCGTTTCCTGATGCCCACCATCAGGGGAACTGACCAGGGCAGTAAAAAGCGCTATGCCGGGATGATTCAGGAAGGTGATGCGCAGCGCATGGTGTTTAAAGGGCTCGAAACGGTGCGCACCGACTGGACGCCGCTTGCCCAGCAATTCCAGCAAACGCTCTACCTGCGGATTTTCCGCGGAGAACCCTATCAGGACTTCATCCGGGACACGATTACCAGCCTGATGGCGGGCGAGCTGGATTCACAGCTAATTTACCGTAAACGGCTGCGTCGCCCGCTGAGCGAATACCAGAAAAACGTTCCGCCGCACGTCCGCGCGGCAAGGCTTGCCGATGAGCATAACCAGCGGCTGGGCAGACCAGCGCAATACCAAAACCGTGGCACGATAAAATATGTCATGACCATGAGCGGCCCGGAACCGGTTGATTATCAGCAGTCTCCGCTGGACTATGACCACTATCTGACGCGTCAGCTACAGCCCGTTGCCGAAGGGATTTTACCCTTCCTTGAGGATGACTTTGCTACACTGATGACGGGACAAATGGGGCTATTTTAAAAATACTGTACATAACTCAGCTTACGGCAAGGCGCTAAGAGAGGGCAGCCCACGCCGCCGTAATTTGAAGCATGACGAGTGCGTGACGAATCCGTTGCCATCCAGTACCATAGCGCCCTTTCTTCGAATCCTTAGACCCAATTTTAAACAACTGCGCCACCTGTGCGCGGTTGCCATGCTATTGCCTGCAAATTTAAGTCACTGAAATAGAGCCGAAAACTTATGCCTTTTACACTTGGTCAACGTTGGATCAGCGATACCGAAAGCGAACTGGGACTGGGAACCGTGGTGGCGCTGGATGCGCGTATGGTCACCCTGATCTTCCCGGCAACGGGTGAAAATCGTCTGTACGCCAGAAATGACTCCCCGATCACCCGCGTCATGTTTAACCCGGGCGATGTGATTACCAGCCATGAAGGCTGGCAGCTGAAAGTTGATGAAGTTAAGGAAGAAAAGGGTTTACTCGCCTACCTCGGCACGCGTCTCGATACCGAAGAACAAGACGTTCTGCTGCGTGAAGTATTCCTCGACAGCAAGCTGGTATTCAGCAAGCCGCAGGACCGTCTGTTTGCCGGGCAAATCGACCGTATGGACCGTTTTGCCCTGCGTTTTCGCGCGCGTAAGTACCAAAGCGAACAATCTCGCCAGATCTGGAGCGGCCTGCGCGGGATGCGCACCAGCCTGATCCCACATCAGCTGAACATCGCCCACGACGTCGGTCGTCGCCACGCTCCGCGCGTTCTGCTCGCAGATGAAGTCGGGCTGGGTAAAACCATTGAAGCCGGGATGATAATCCACCAACAATTGCTGGCCGGTAGCGCCGAGCGCGTGCTGATTGTGGTGCCAGAAACCCTGCAGCATCAGTGGCTGGTAGAAATGCTGCGCCGCTTTAACCTGCGTTTCGCCCTGTTTGACGATGAACGCTACGCGGAAGCCCAGCACGACAGCAGCAACCCGTTTGATACCGAACAGCTGGTGATTTGCTCGCTGGACTTTGTGCGCCGCAATAAGCAACGACTGGAAAATCTGTGCGAAGCGGAATGGGACCTCCTGGTCGTCGATGAAGCCCACCACCTGGTGTGGAGCGAAGACGCGCCAAGCCGAGAATATCAGGCCATTGAACAGCTTGCCGAGCATGTACCCGGCATCCTGCTGCTGACCGCAACGCCTGAACAGCTGGGTATGGAAAGCCACTTTGCGCGCCTGCGCCTGCTGGATCCAAACCGCTTCCATGATTTTGCGATGTTTGTTGAAGAGCAGCAAAACTATCGCCCGGTTGCCGATGCCGTCGCCCTGCTGCTGGCGGGCAATCGCCTGACAGACGAGCAGCTGAATACCATGGGTGAACTGATTGGCGAGCAGGATATCGAGCCCCTGCTGCAAACCGCCAACAGCGACCGCGATGGCAGCGAAGCCGCGCGCCAGGAGCTGGTCTCCATGCTGATGGACAGGCACGGCACCAGCCGCGTGCTGTTCCGTAACACCCGTAACGGCGTGAAGGGCTTCCCGAAACGCGAGCTGCATACTATTCGCCTGCCGCTGCCCACGCAGTATCAGACGGCGATTAAAGTTTCCGGCATCATGGCCGCGCGTAAATCCGTGGAGGATCGCGCCCGCGACATGCTGTATCCGGAGCAGATTTATCAGGAGTTCGAAGGCGATACCGGCACCTGGTGGAACTTCGATCCGCGCGTCGAATGGCTGATGGGCTACCTGACCAGCCACCGCTCTCAGAAAGTGCTGGTCATCTGCGCCAAGGCCGCGACGGCGCTTCAGCTGGAGCAGGTTCTGCGCGAGCGCGAAGGTATCCGTGCCGCCGTCTTCCATGAAGGCATGTCCATCATCGAACGCGACCGCGCCGCGGCCTGGTTTGCGGAAGAAGATACCGGCGCTCAGGTCCTGCTGTGTTCCGAAATTGGCTCAGAAGGCCGTAACTTCCAGTTCGCCAGCCAGCTGGTGATGTTTGACCTGCCGTTTAACCCAGACCTGCTGGAACAGCGTATCGGCCGTCTGGACCGTATCGGCCAGGCACACGACATCCAGGTTCACGTTCCCTATCTGGAAAAAACCGCTCAGTCAGTGCTGGTGGAGTGGTTCCACGCGGGCCTCGATGCCTTCGAACATACCTGCCCGACCGGCCGCACGATTTATGACAGCGTCTATCCGCAGCTGATCGAGTATCTTGCTGCCCCGGAAAATACCGAAGGTTTTGACGCCCTGATCAAACAGTGCCGCGAGCAGCACGATGCCCTCAAGCAGCAGCTTGAGCAGGGGCGTGACCGCCTGCTGGAAATTCACTCCAACGGCGGTGAAAAAGCGCAGGCGCTGGCTGAAGCCATTTCAGAACAGGATAACGACACCAACCTCGTTAGCTTTGCGATGAACCTGTTCGACATCGTCGGGATTAACCAGGACGATCGCGGTGATAACATGGTGGTTCTGACCCCATCCGATCATATGCTGGTGCCGGACTTCCCGGGCCTGCCGGAAGACGGCTGCACCATCACCTTCGAACGCGACGTCGCGCTGTCCCGCGAAGATGCGCAGTTCGTCACGTGGGAACACCCCATCATCCGCAACGGCCTGGATTTGATCCTTTCCGGTGATACCGGCAGCTGCGCCCTGTCTCTGCTGAAAAACAAGGCGCTACCGGTCGGGACGCTGTTGCTGGAGCTGGTTTACGTTGTTGAGGCCAAAGCGCCAAAACAGCTGCAGCTCAATCGCTTCCTGCCGCCGACGCCGGTGCGCATGCTGGTGGACAAAAACGGCACCAACCTCGCGGCGCAGGTGGAGTTTGAAAACTTTAACCGCCAGCTCAGCGCGGTTAACCGCCATACCGGCAGCAAGCTGGTGAACGCCGTGCAGTCCGACGTTCACGCTATTCTGCAGGTGGCGGAAGAGATGGTTGCCGATGCGGCACAGGCGCTGATCGACGCGGCACGTGAAGAAGCGGATGAGAAGCTCAGCGCGGAACTGTCCCGTCTGGAAGCGTTGAAGGCCGTTAACCCTAACATTCGTGACGACGAGCTGGCGGCTATTGAAACCAATCGCCAGCAGGTGATGGAAGCCCTGAGCCAGGCTAACTGGCGTCTCGACGCGCTGCGCCTGATTGTCGTGACGCACCAGTAAATATGCGTCGCTTTACTCAAATCATTCGAGTTGCAGCAAGGCGGCAAAAGAAAGAATTCCCAGGAGCTTACTAAGTAAGTGACTGGGATACATGAGAGCAGCCAACGCGGCTGCAGCTTGAAGGATGCAGAGTAAATGCTGATGGAACCTTACAATCCGCCTCTTGATCCCTGGCTGGTCATTCTTTATCAGGATGAGCACATCATGGTGGTTAACAAGCCAAGCGGCCTGCTGTCCGTTCCGGGGCGTCTTGAGGAGCACAAAGACAGCGTGATGACGCGAATTCAGCGCGACTTCCCGCTGGCGGAATCGGTCCATCGGCTTGATATGGCAACCAGCGGCGTGATTGTCGTGGCGTTGACCAAGGCGGCAGAGCGGGAGTTAAAGCGCCAGTTCCGCGAACGCGAACCTAAAAAGCAGTACGTAGCCCGCGTTTGGGGCCATCCGCGGCCGGAAGAAGGTTTGGTTGATTTGCCGCTGATTTGCGACTGGCCTAATCGGCCAAAGCAAAAGGTGTGTTATGAAACGGGAAAATCTGCGCAGACCGGGTATCAGGTGCTGGACTACGCGGCGGATAATACCGCCCGTATCCAACTGAAGCCGATTACCGGGCGATCGCACCAGCTCCGCGTTCACATGCTGGCGCTTGGGCATCCGATTCTCGGTGACCGCTTCTACGCCACGCCGGAGGCGCTGGCAATGGCACCAAGGCTTCAACTCCATGCCGAGATGCTGACCATCACGCACCCAGGCTACGGCACGCCAATGACCTTTAAAGCTCCGGCTGACTTCTAAAGAAAGGCCTCTCATTTGAGAGGCCTTTTTCTATTTAAACCCTTTTGAGGTTTTAATCAGGTCGTATGCGCCCTGAATTTCCTGCGCTTTTTGCTTCGCCATCTGCATCATTTCAGGCGGCAGACCTTTTGCCACCAGCTTATCCGGGTGATGTTCACTCATTAACTTGCGGTAAGCACGCTTAATAACCGTTGGTTCATCGCTGCTTTTTACCCCAAGCACCTTGCAGGCATCCTCCAGCGTCGGCCCTCTTTGCTGCTGAGCGAAGCCGCCCTGGGATTGCTGATACTGCCCGCCGCCAAACTGCTGACCGCCCTCCATCATGCGCAGGAACTGGTCGAACTGGCCGCGAGAGATACCCAGCTCTTCGGCTATCACATAAAGCACCTGACGCTCATTTGGATGCAGTGAACCGTCGGCAAACGCGGCCTGGATCTGGATTTCCAGAAACATCCGAATGAGGTCCGAGCGGCCAAAACAGACGCTTCGCATCTGCCTCATTTTCTCTCTGAGCGGGTAGTTATTTTCTTTCCCGGCACGGAATGCACGCTGCGCCGCTGCGCGGCCCTCTCCGTGAAGCTGCATTCTGTCCATCAGTAAAGAAGCAATTTGAATATCCGCCTCTGTCACCCGACCTTTCGATTTGGTGAGATGCCCCATCACTTCAAAGGTGGTAGAAAAAAATAGCGCCTGGCGCTGCTGCTGGTTAGCAAACCAGGCCCCGCGACGGCTGCGGGCTTTATCGAACATGTGGCCGACAAGAAAACCTATCACCACGCCCCAAAAGCCGCCGCCCGAGATTAAACCCAAAGCAACACCGAGTACTTTTCCCCAATACTGCATATACTCCCCAAATCGTCATGCTGTCGTCTAGAATTTGCTTTATCATACCCGCCATTGATAGCGGTGCCTAACGGCATACTGCTAACGGGCTGGATTAACACTAGCGCTGTGGTGATGAGTACGTTAGTCTCTGACCGTTTGCCTTCGCTATACCCTGATGACGGAACAACAAATAACACGTATGAAAAAACGTATTCCCACCTTGCTGGCCACATTGATTGGCTCAGCCCTTTATAGCCAACAAGGTATGGCTGCCGACCTTGCCTCGCAGTGTATGTTGGGTGTCCCAAGCTACAATCGTCCTTTGGTGCAGGGCGACGGCAATAACCTGCCGGTCACCATCCAGGCCGATCACGCCAAAGGTGACTATCCGGATAACGCTGTTTTTACCGGGAATGTTGACGTCCAGCAAGGCAACAGCCGCCTGCAGTCAGACGAAGTTCAACTTCATCAGAAGCAGGTTGAAGGCCAGCCGGATCCGGTGCGCACCGTCGATGCCTTAGGTAATGTGCATTACGATGACAATCAGGTCATCCTGAAAGGTCCGAAAGCGTGGTCGAATTTAAACACCAAAGATACTAACGTCTGGAGCGGGGATTACCAGATGGTTGGCCGCCAGGGTCGCGGTACCGCGGACCTCATGAAGCAGCGTGGCGACAACCGCTATACCATCCTCGAAAACGGGACGTTTACCTCCTGTCTGCCGGGTTCTAATACCTGGAGCGTGGTCGGCACCGAAGTGATTCAGGACAGGCAGGAAGAAGTGGCGGAGATTTGGAACGCCCGCTTTAAGCTGGGCCCTGTGCCGGTCTTCTACAGCCCTTATCTGCAGCTCCCGATTGGCGATAAACGCCGCTCGGGCTTCCTGATCCCTGGCGCTAAATACAGCACCAACAACGGGATTGAGTTCGCTCTCCCGTATTACTGGAACATTGCGCCAAACTTTGATGCCACCATTACGCCTCACTATATTGATAAGCGCGGCGGCATTCAGTGGCAGAACGAATTCCGCTATCTGACCCAGGCGGGTACAGGCCTGATGGAGTTTGACTATCTGCCGTCTGATGACGAATACAAGAACGAGCCGGGCGTGCCTCAGGGTGAAAAAGATCGCCGCTGGCTGTTCTACTGGAACCACAGCGGGGTGATGGACCAGGTGTGGCGCTTCAACGTCGACTACACCAAAGTCAGCGACTCACGCTACTTCAACGACTTTAGCTCCCAGTACGGCAACAGTACCGACGGTTACGCCACGCAAAAATTCAGCGTCGGCTACGCCATCGAAAACTTTGACGCCACGCTGTCGGCTAAGCAGTTCCAGGTCTTTGCTAACCAGCTGGGTGCAGGGACAAGTTCTTACCGCGCTGAGCCGCAGTTGGATCTCAACTTTTATCAAAACGACGTAGGTCCGTTCGATACCCGAGTCTATGCTCAGGCCGTCAAGTTCACCAACGTAAACAGCAACATGCCGGATGCTACGCGCCTGCATCTCGAGCCGGTCATCAACCTGCCGCTGTCCAACGGCTGGGCAAGTCTGAATACAGAAACCAAGCTGATGATGACCCATTATCAGCAGGACAATCTGGATAAATACAAACAGAACATCAATAGTGCGAGTACGCTAGAAAGCACGGTTAACCGCACGCTGCCGCAGTTTAAAATGGACGGCAAGCTGATTTTCGATCGTGATATGGACTCCGTTGCCGGCTGGACGCAAACGCTGGAACCACGTGCTCAATACCTGTACGTGCCATACCGCAACCAAAGTGCGATCAACAACTACGACTCATCCCTGCTGCAGTCTGACTACAGCGGGCTGTTCCGTGACCGTACTTATGGCGGCCTTGACCGCATTGCCTCCGCCAACCAGGTGACGACCGGCGTAACATCTCGCGTTTATGATGACGCTTCCGTTGAACGTTTTAACGTATCCGCTGGTCAAATCTACTATTTCACCCAGTCCCGTACCGGGGATGACAATATTAACTGGGAGAAAGATAAGAAAACCGGCTCTATGCTTTGGGCCGGTGATACTTACTGGCGCATGACCGATCGTTGGGGCCTGCGTGGCGGGGTGCAGTACGATGCTCGTCTTGGCAGCGTAGCGAACGGCAGTGGAGCCATTGAATACCGCCGGGATACCGACCGTATGGCGCAGTTGACCTATCGTTATGCTAGTCCGGAGTATATTCAGGCAACGTTGCCAGCATACTCCACCGCCGATCAGTATAAAGAAGGGATCTCGCAGGTAGGTATGGTAGCCAGTTGGCCGATCGTTGACCGCTGGTCAGTCGTTGGTGCCTACTACTACGATACCAATGCCCGGCAGTCCGCTGACTCTATGTTCGCCGTACAGTATAGCTCTTGCTGCTATGCAATTCGTGTTGGCGTCGAGCGTAAAATCAACGGCTGGGAAAATAACATGAGCAAATACGATAACGTAATCGGCTTTAACATCGAGTTACGTGGCCTGAGCTCTAACTATGGCCTGGGTATTCCGCAGATGTTGCGTTCTAACATTCTGCCGTACCAGAGCTCGATGTAATTCACTTTGACGAATACTCTAAATAATCCGCTTTGCGGCTAAGTAAAATGGAAAAAGTATGAAGAACTGGAGAACGCTGCTTCTTGGTGTCGCCCTCGTAGCGAACACGGCTTTTGCAGCCCCGCAGGTTGTCGACAAAGTAGCAGCCGTAGTCAATAACGGCGTAGTCCTTGAAAGCGATGTTGACGGCTTAATGCAGTCGGTCAAAATGAACTCACGCGACGCGGGGCAACAGCTTCCCGATGACGCGACGCTGCGCCACCAAATCGTTGAACGTCTGATCATGGATCAAATCATCCTGCAGATGGGTCAGAAGATGGGCGTGAAGATAACCGACGATGAGCTCGATCAGGCCATCGCCAACATCGCCAAACAGAACAACATGACCATGGATCAGATGCGTAGCCGTCTGGCCTATGACGGCGTGAACTACAGCACCTACCGCAGCCAGATTCGTAAAGAGATGACGATTTCGGAAGTGCGTAACAACGAAGTGCGCCGTCGCGTTTCCATTCTGCCGCAGGAAGTTGACTCCCTGGCGCAGCAGGTCGGTAACCAGAACGACAGCAGCACCGAGCTGAACCTGAGCCACATTTTGATTGCCCTGCCTGAAAACCCAAGCTCCGCTCAGGTTGATGACGCAGAAAAGCAGGCACGTAACGTGGTCGATCAGGCTCGTAACGGCGCCGACTTCGGCAAACTCGCTATCAGCTATTCGGCCGATCAGCAGGCGCTGAAAGGCGGCCAGATGGGCTGGGGTCGTATTCAGGAGCTGCCTTCAATTTTTGCCCAGGCATTAAGCACGGCGAAGAAAGGCGACATCATCGGGCCAATTCGTTCAGGCGTGGGCTTCCATATCCTGAAAGTTAACGATCTGCGTGGCCAGAGCCAGAATATTTCGGTTACCGAAGTTCACGCTCGTCACATCCTGCTGAAAACGTCACCGATCCTGAACGATACTCAGGCACGCCAGAAACTGGAGCAGATTGCTGCTGATATTAAGAGCGGAAAAACTACGTTCGCTGCGGCGGCAAAAGAGTTCTCTGACGATCCGGGCTCAGCAAATCAGGGCGGCGATCTGGGTTGGGCGGCAACGGATATTTATGACCCAGCCTTCCGTGATGCGCTGCAGAAGCTGAACAAAGGCCAGATGAGCGCGCCGGTACACTCTTCCTTTGGCTGGCACCTGATCGAACTGCTGGACACCCGCAAAGTCGACAGAACCGATGCGGCACAAAAAGATCGTGCCTACCGCATGCTGTTCAACCGCAAGTTCTCCGAAGAAGCGCAAACCTGGATGCAGGAACAGCGCGCCAGCGCTTACGTGAAAATCATAGGCAGCAATGGCTAACATCTTTCGTGTGACCATCACTCCCGGCGAACCCGCCGGGATTGGTCCCGACCTGGTCGTCGCGTTAGCGCAACGCGACTGGCCCGTTGAACTGGTCGTCTGCGCTTCTCCCGAATTGTTACTCTCCAGAGCATCCCTGCTCGGCCTCCCACTGACGCTACAGCCTTTCCAGGCCGATCAACCGGCAAAACCACAGGCCGCAGGCACGCTGACCGTGCTGCCCGTTGAACTGCGCGCGTCGGTCGTTCCAGGGCAGTTGGATGTGCGTAACAGCGCTTATGTGGTTGATACGCTGGCTCGCGCCTGCGATGGCTGTCTGAGCGGAGAGTTTGCAGCCCTGATTACCGGTCCGGTGCATAAAGGCATCATCAACGATGCCGGCATTCCGTTTATCGGCCATACCGAGTTCTTTGAAGAACGTTCGCACAGCGAAAAAGTGGTGATGATGCTGGCGACAGAAGAGCTTCGCGTTGCGCTGGCCACCACACACCTGCCGCTGAAAGCAATTTCTGACGCCATTACGCCGGATTTGCTACGCCAGATTGTCACCATCCTGTATCATGACCTGCAGACCAAATTTGGTATCCCGCAGCCGCATGTGCTGGTCTGCGGTCTCAATCCGCACGCCGGGGAAGGTGGCCATATGGGCACCGAAGAGATAGACACCATTATCCCGGTGTTAAATGAGATGCGCGCTTTAGGGATGCACCTTTCTGGCCCACTTCCGGCAGATACGCTATTCCAGCCCAAATACCTCGATAGTGCTGACGCCGTACTGGCGATGTATCACGATCAGGGGCTGCCCGTGTTGAAATACCAGGGCTTCGGCCGCGCGGTGAATATCACTCTGGGATTACCTTTTATCCGCACATCGGTTGACCACGGCACGGCTCTAGAGCTGGCAGGCCAGGGAAAAGCCGACGTCGGCAGTTTTATTACGGCGCTTAATCTCGCCATTAAAATGATTGTTAATAGTCAATGAATACTCGAGTCCACCAGGGCCACCTTGCCCGCAAACGTTTTGGACAAAACTTCCTTAATGACCAGTTCGTTATCGACAGTATTGTCTCCGCTATTAATCCACAGCCAGGCCAGGCGATGGTCGAAATCGGGCCGGGCCTCGGGGCCTTAACCGAGCCGGTGGGTGAACGCATGGATAAAATGACCGTTATCGAACTGGACCGCGATCTCGCCGCCCGTTTGCAAACGCATCCGTTCCTTGCACCTAAGCTGACAATTTATCAGCAGGACGCCATGACCATGGATTTCGGCGAGCTTTCGCAGAAAATCGGCCAGCCGTTGCGCGTCTTTGGTAACCTGCCATATAACATCTCTACGCCGCTGATGTTCCACCTCTTTAGCTATACTGATGCTATTGCGGACATGCACTTCATGCTGCAAAAAGAGGTGGTTAACCGCCTGGTTGCCGGACCAAACAGTAAAGCTTACGGTCGTCTGTCGGTGATGGCGCAGTACTATTGCAACGTCATTCCGGTGCTTGAAGTACCGCCTACGGCGTTCACTCCGGCACCGAAGGTAGACTCTGCCGTCGTGCGTCTGGTGCCACACGCCACCTTACCGAATCCGGTAAAAGAGCTGCGCGTGCTGAGCCGCATCACTACGGAAGCATTTAATAAGCGTCGTAAAACGATCCGTAATAGCCTTGGCCACCTGTTCAGTGCCGAAGTGCTGGCGGAGCTGGGCGTCGATGCTACACTGCGTGCAGAAAACATTTCCGTTGCTCAGTACTGCAAGCTTGCAAACTATCTGGCTGATAACCCACAGCAGCCGTCGGAGAGCTAAACCATGCTTGATTCGCCCCGCGTATGTGTTCAGGTACAAAGCTTTTATATTGAGTCGCAGTCCTCGCCTGAGGACGAGCGTTTCGTATTTGCGTACACCGTCACTATCCGCAACCTGGGGCGAACGGCGGTTCAGCTACTTGGCCGTTACTGGTTGATCACCAACGGTAACGGTCGGGAAACCGAGGTTCAGGGCGAAGGTGTTGTTGGCGAGCAGCCGCACATTGAGCCGGGTAACGACTACCAGTACACCAGCGGAGCGGTCATCGAAACGCCGCTCGGCACTATGCAGGGCCATTACACAATGGTCGATGCGCAGGGAGAGGCCTTCAAGGTCGAGATTCCCGTTTTCCGTCTGGCCATTCCAACCTTCATTCACTGATACCATGTCTACATATCTGATTGGCGATGTTCACGGCTGCTACGATGAACTGATCGCGTTATTGCAGCAGGTTAATTTCAATCCTGAAGAAGATACGCTCTGGCTGACGGGCGACCTGGTGGCCAGGGGCCCTGCTTCTCTGGAGGTGCTGCGCTATGTTCGCAGCCTTGGGGACAGCGTACGTATGGTGCTTGGGAATCACGACCTGCATCTGCTGGCCGTCTTTGCTGGCATCAGCCGTAACAAGCCTAAAGACCGCATCACGCCGCTGCTGGAAGCCCCGGACGCCGACGAACTTCTCAACTGGCTTCGCCGCCAGCCGCTCATTCAGGTGGATGAGGAGAAAAAACTCGTCATGTCGCACGCGGGGATCACGCCGCAGTGGGATATCGAAACCGCGCAGGCCTGTGCGCGTGACGTAGAGGCCGTTTTGTCGAGCGACAGCTATCCGCTTTTCCTGGACGCAATGTATGGCGATATGCCAAACAACTGGTCCAGCGATCTGTCCGGCCTGGCACGCCTGCGTTTCATCACCAACTCGCTCACCCGCATGCGCTACTGCTTCCCTAACGGCCAGCTGGATATGTACTGCAAAGATACGCCAGAGAAGGCGCCTTCGCCGCTGAAGCCCTGGTTTGCAATTCCCGGCCCCGTCACCGCCGAATATTCCGTGGCCTTTGGTCACTGGGCATCTTTAGAAGGGAAAGGCGCGCCGGAAGGCATCTATGCGCTGGATACGGGATGCTGCTGGGGGGGAGATCTGACCTGCCTGCGCTGGGAAGATAAAAGCTGGTTCGTACAGCCTTCAAACCGCCAGCAGGATAGCGATGAAGGTCAGGCGGCCGTCGCCTCCTGAGACAGAGCTCTCTCCCTGGCGGGAGAGAGCTAAAAACTTAGCGACGTTCCAGAATTTCGAAGCAGTAGCCGTGCGAGTTGTTCTCGTCGGCATCATGGAATTCGCTGAAGGTTGACTGCCATTCGTCAGGATCGTAATCCGGGAAATGCGTGTCCCCTTCCACTTCCGCATCAATGTGGGTCAGGTAAAGGCGCTGCGCCTTCGGCAGAAACTGTTCGTACACACGCCCACCGCCAATCACCATGATTTCTTCGGCATCGCCACAGGCTTTGATGGCCTCTTCAACCGATGTCACCCACTCAACGCGATCGTCATTTCCAGCTTTGCTGCTGATGACGATGTTTTTACGTCCCGGCAGCGGGCGGCCAATCGACTCCCAGGTCAGGCGTCCCATAACGACGGGCTTGTTTAGCGTATTGCGCTTGAACCAGGCCAGGTCACCAGGCAAATCCCATGGCATGGCGTTTTCCATACCGATAACGCGATCTACCGCTAAAGCAGCAATCAGACTGATCATTCGTATAACCTAAGGATGATGAAAAAAATTGCCGCCACTATACGGAAAGCGCAATCTTTCGTCGACAGGGGGTGAGCCGCGTAACGAGAATTTTTTTTATTCTGCGCCGCCCGGAGCGCCTAAATATTCAACTGCGGGATATGGAACAAGGGGTTAGCGTTAACCCCCGTTCACTATAAGGAAAAGTAAATATTTTTCAGCAACATCACTCTGCCGGCCTGGCCGGGGGTTCGTCAGAAAGTTTGCCGCTGTGAAGGCCTTCTTTGGTGCCCTGCCAGCCGTCTTGCTGAATCACGTGCAGGTGCGCCCGATCCTCGTTAATCACCTCTGTCAGCATGGCGCTGTTACGCTTAAAGACGTCCGCCCGCTCGGCGGTCTTATCGTCGGTTGGCACCATCTCTTCAAGCATCTGCAGGTTAAAGCGACGGAAGTGATCGGCCCTTTCTCGTGCCTCGTATTTCCCTACGCCCAAACCTTCCAGCGCACGGCGGCCAATCTTCAGCGAGCTTTCAAACGTTTCACGTTCCGGCATCTCTACACCCGCCTGACGCAGGCGAATGTAGTGATTAATGTCGCGCGCCCTGGCAAGAATCTGCAGATGGGGGAAATGCTCTTTCGCCAGCTCCGTGAGCTGCATATTCGCTTCGGGATCGTCAATGGCGTTAATCAGCACTTCAGCGCCCGCTGCGCCGGCGGACTCAAGCAGGTCAACGCGGGTGGCATCACCATAAAACACTTTTGTACCGAATTTTCGCAGCGTTTCAATATGGTCTGGATCGTGATCCAGGATGACTACGTTCACGCCGCTGGTCAGCAGTAAACGACCTGCAATCTGCCCAAAGCGCCCGAAGCCGGCAATGATGACCCGAGGCTGCTCTTCATCAATCTCGTCGGCTTCTCCTGCCTGCTCGCTTCCCGTTTTCTCCAGCCGGTTCAGTAACACCAGCAGCAGAGGCGTCGCCGCCATCGAGAGCGCCACGGTAAGGGTCAGCGATTTAGACCAGCCGTCGTCCAGCACCTGCGCCATATGCGCCGCGCCGAAGATAACAAAGGCAAACTCACTTCCCTGCCCCAGCAAAGCGGCAAACCAGCGCCGCTGCCTGCGTGGCACCTTCAGCGGCTTAGCCACCAGCCAGAGCATCAGCGTTTTAATCATCAGGAAGCCGACCAGCAGGATGAGAATGCGTAGCGGATTTTCGAGTAACGTCCCGAAGTCGATGGACATCCCCACGCCGATAAAGAACAGCCCAAGCAGCAGGCCTTTAAACGGTTCGATATCGCTTTCCAGCGCGTGTCGATATTCGGAGCTGGCTAACAGCACTCCGGCCAGAAACGCCCCCATCGCCATCGACAATCCGGCCTCTTCTAACAGAAGGCCAAAGCCAAAGACCAGGAAAAGCGCAACGGCACTGAACACTTCACGCAGCCCGGAACGCGCCACAAACCGCAGCACTGGCCGGGTCACATAGCGGCCAAGCAGCACGACCAGGGCGAGCGCAGCAACCACCTTAAGCGCGGAAATTAAGAAGGTTGCAAAGGTCATCGTGCCGCCACTGCTGGCCAGCAGCGGGATCATTGCCACCAAAGGAATCGCGGCAATATCCTGGAACAGCAGCACCGCAAACGCGCTGCGCCCCATTGGCGTAACGGTCAGGTTACGCTCGTTCATTGCCTGCATAGCAATCGCGGTCGATGAGAGGGCAAGCGTCAGGCCGATAAGCAACGCTATCTTCCAGTCGAGCCCCATCACGATACAGAAAGCGCCCAGCGCCAGCCCGCAGCCCGCCATCTGGAGGAAACCGCCGCCAAACACCGAGGCACGAAGCGTCCATAACCGCTGCGGATCAAGCTCCAGCCCGATGACAAAGAGCATCAGCACCACGCCAATCTCGGCAAAATGCAGAATAGTTTCGGCATCCGTCACCAGCCGCAGCCCCCACGGCCCGATAATACAGCCGGCTATCAGGTAGCCAAGTACCGATCCCAGCCCGAGCCTTACGGCAATCGGCACGATAAGCGCGGCTGAACCGAGGTAAATAAGCGCCTGAATTAAGCTATGGCTATCCACGGCGAGCCTCCTGCCAGTCAATTAAGCGTTGCTTATAGTCGTCCGCCTGGCGGGCAAGCGTGAATTCGTCGCAAACAAAGGTAAAGTGAATGGCAAAACTCGGCAGCCAGTTCATGCCGCAGTAAAGCGCTGTCGCCTGCAATGGCTGGGCAAGAACGTCAAATCCGGGGTGGTCACCCAGCTCGAAATGCTTTTCGCTTCCGCCGGTTGTTACCGCCCAGATAACGTCTTTACCGTGCAGAGCGTTTCCGCCCTTACCGTATGCCCAGCCGTGTGAGAGGACTTTATCTATCCACAGTTTCATCAGCGGCGGCACGCTATACCACTGCATAGGATGCTGCCAGATAACCAAATCAGCGCGGCTCAACGCCTGCTGTTCAGCGGCAATATCAATGTTGAAGTCGGGATAAAGTTCGTAGAGGGAACGAATCTCTACCCCCGGCAGCGTTTTCGCCCGCTCAATCATTTGCCGGTTGGCGTGCGAATGCTGGGGATAGGGATGCGCATAAATTATAAGAATCATTGTTAAGCCTGTCTTCACTACTGCCTTTAATGACAGTGAGTTTAGTCAGTTAATCGACAGGCTAACAGTCAATATTGCTGAGCGTGTTGTTGGATATTTCTTAACTAGTTATCCAGCTCGCTCATCTCTTTCACCTGGTCACGGTTGATCTGCTCGGTTTTCCCCGTTTCGGCATTTTTGTAAGACACCAGGCCGGTATCTTTGTCTACCTGCGGTTTGCCATCGGTCACAATCGTTTTGCCATCGCTAGTTTTAACGGCCTGATTCGACGAGCAGCCTGCTACGGTCAGAAGCGTTACGGCAGCGAAAAGGGAAGCGAGTAAAGTATGTTTCTGCATGGTGTTCTCCCAGCGTGTTAGTCATTTTCAGTTGTGTGCAGGTTAACTGTAGACTATCTCGCTGAGGCCGAAGCAAAAACGGCCTCTTTTCAGAGGCCGTTGGCGTTGTTTTCGGAATATTCTTTCAGGCTGATGAGTATCAGCCCTTAATCTGCGCGTGCATTTCCTGCACCGAGATCACCTTCTCGGTGGCATCTGCGTTCAGCGCCATCGCCGTAGCGAAGCCGCCGTTCAGCGTGGTGTCGTAATGCACTTTGTACTGCAGCGCGCTGCGGCGAATCAGCTTGGAATCTTCAATCGCCTGGCGGCCCGCGGTGGTGTTGATGATGTAGGTGTATTCGCCATTCTTGATACGGTCCTGAATGTGCGGACGCCCTTCATGCACCTTGTTCACCAGGCGTGGATTGATGCCAGCTTCACCCAGAACAATCGCGGTACCGTGGGTAGCATCCAGCTCGAAGCCCTGTTTCAGCAGCTTAGCGGCCAGGTCTACTACGCGCTCTTTATCGCCCTCACGCACGGAGAGAAGCGCGCGGCCCGGCTTACGCATCGTGGACTGGCTGCCCAGCATCGCTTTAGAGAAAGCTTCAGCGAAGGTACGGCCCACGCCCATCACTTCGCCGGTAGAGCGCATTTCTGGCCCTAACAGCGGGTCAACGCCTGGGAATTTGTTGAACGGCAGCACCACTTCTTTCACCGAGTAGTACGGTGGAATGATTTCTTTGGTCACGCCCTGCTCAACCAGCGTTTTACCTGCCATGACGCGAGCGGCAACTTTCGCCAGCGGCACGCCCGTAGCTTTGGAAACAAACGGCACGGTACGCGCGGCACGCGGGTTAACTTCAATCAGGTAAACCTCGTTGTCCTTCACCGCAAACTGCACGTTCATCAGACCGCGCACCTGCAGCTCGAAGGCCAGCTTCTGCACCTGCTGGCGCATTACGTCCTGGATTTCCTGGCTCAAAGTGTAAGCCGGCAGAGAACACGCAGAGTCACCGGAGTGAACGCCCGCCTGCTCAATGTGTTCCATGATGCCGCCAATCAGTACGGTTTCACCGTCACAAATGGCGTCCACGTCCACTTCAACCGCGTCATCAAGGAAGCGGTCGAGCAACACCGGGGCGTCGTTAGAGACGCTAACCGCAGTCTGGAAGTAGCGGCGAAGGTCCGCTTCATCGTAGACGATTTCCATCGCACGGCCGCCCAGCACGTAAGAAGGACGAACCACCAGCGGGTAACCAATCTGCACGGCTTTCTCTACGGCCTGCTCAATGGCCGTCACGGTGGCGTTAGCAGGCTGCTTCAGCTTCAGGCGTTCAACGGCATGCTGGAAGCGCTCACGGTCTTCCGCACGGTCGATAGCATCCGGGCTGGTGCCGATAACCGGCACACCGGCCGCTTCCAGCGCACGAGCCAGCTTCAGCGGAGTCTGGCCGCCATACTGCACGATAACGCCCTTCGGTTTCTCAACGCGGACGATTTCAAGCACGTCTTCCAGAGTCACCGGCTCAAAGTAGAGGCGGTCGGAGGTGTCGTAGTCGGTGGAGACGGTTTCCGGGTTGCAGTTAACCATGATGGTTTCGTAACCATCTTCGCGCAGCGCCAGAGAGGCGTGTACGCAGCAATAGTCGAACTCAATGCCCTGGCCGATACGGTTTGGACCACCGCCCAGCACCATGATTTTATCGCGGTCGTTGTTCGGGTTAGCTTCGCACTCGTCTTCGTACGTGGAGTACATGTAAGCGGTGTCGGTAGCAAACTCTGCCGCACAGGTATCCACGCGCTTGTAGACAGGGTGCAAGTTATATTGCTCACGCAGTTTGCGAACTTCGGATTCACGAACGCCAGCCAGTTTCGCCAGACGCGCATCCGCAAAACCTTTGCGCTTCAGCATCCGCAGGAAGTCGTGGGTCAGGCCGGTGATACCAATTTCAGCCACCTGCTCTTCCAGGCGCACCAGCTCTTCAATCTGCACCAGGAACCAGCGATCGATGTTGGTCAGGTTGAACACGCCGTCTACGGACAGGCCCGCACGGAACGCGTCTGCCACATACCAGATACGCTCGGCGCCTGCGTCTTTCAGCTCGCGACGAATTTTGGTCAGCGCTTCCGGGTCATCCAGGCTGACTTTCGGGTCAAGGCCCATGGCACCAACTTCCAGGCCACGCAGCGCTTTCTGCAGGGACTCTTGCTGGGTACGGCCGATAGCCATGACTTCACCCACGGATTTCATCTGGGTGGTCAGGCGGTCGTTTGCGCCGGCAAATTTCTCGAAGTTAAAGCGAGGGATCTTGGTCACGACATAGTCGATGGACGGCTCGAAGGAAGCCGGAGTGCGGCCGCCGGTGATGTCGTTCATCAGCTCGTCGAGGGTATAACCTACCGCCAGCTTCGCGGCAACTTTTGCAATCGGGAAGCCCGTTGCTTTAGACGCCAGCGCGGAGGAACGGGACACGCGTGGGTTCATCTCGATGATGATCAGGCGGCCAGTCTTCGGGTTAACGGAGAACTGAACGTTTGAGCCCCCGGTTTCCACGCCGATCTCACGCAGCACCGCCATCGAGGCGTTACGCATGATTTGGTATTCTTTATCGGTCAGCGTTTGCGCTGGCGCCACGGTAATTGAGTCACCGGTATGAATGCCCATCGGGTCGAAGTTTTCGATAGAGCAGACGATGATGCAGTTGTCGTTTTTATCACGCACCACTTCCATCTCGTACTCTTTCCAGCCGATCAGCGATTCATCAATCAGCAGCTCTTTAGTTGGGGAGAGATCCAGGCCGCGCTCGCAAATCTCTTCAAATTCTTCGCGGTTATAGGCGATACCGCCGCCGGAGCCACCCATAGTAAAGGAGGGGCGGATGATGCACGGATAGCCCACGTCGGCCGCAACGGCCAGCGCTTCTTCCATATTATGTGCAATGCCGGAGCGCGCGGTGTCGAGGCCGATTTTTTTCATCGCGATGTCGAAGCGACGGCGATCTTCAGCCTTGTCGATAGCGTCTGCGGTGGCGCCGATCATGGTGACGCCGAACTCTTCCAGCACGCCCTGGCGCTCAAGCTCCAGCGCACAGTTCAGCGCGGTCTGGCCGCCCATGGTTGGCAGCACCGCGTCCGGGCGCTCTTTTTCGATGATTTTGCGCACCACTTCCCAGTGAATAGGCTCGATGTAGGTCGCATCAGCCATTTCCGGGTCGGTCATGATGGTTGCCGGGTTGGAGTTCACCAGAATAACGCGGTAACCCTCTTCACGCAGCGCTTTACAAGCCTGAGCACCAGAGTAGTCGAACTCACAGGCCTGGCCGATAACAATCGGGCCGGCACCGAGGATCAGGATGCTTTTTATATCTGTACGTTTTGGCATTTTATTTCGCTCCTGATTATTTAGCGGTGTTACGGTATTGCTCGATAAGTTCGATAAAGTGGTCGAACAGCGGCGCGGCATCGTGCGGCCCCGGGCTGGCTTCAGGGTGGCCCTGGAAGCTGAACGCGGCTTTATCGGTGCGATGGATGCCCTGAAGGGTGCCATCGAACAGAGATTTGTGCGTTACACGCAGGTTGGCAGGCAGCGTCGTCTCATCCACTGCAAAACCGTGGTTCTGGGCGGTGATCATCACGCAGTCTTTATCCAGGTCTTTCACCGGGTGGTTACCGCCGTGGTGACCAAACTTCATCTTCACGGTGTTAGCGCCGCTCGCCAGCGCCAGCAGCTGGTGGCCGAGGCAAATCCCAAAGACAGGAATGTCTGTCTCCAGGAAGGATTTGATTGCGCTAATGGCGTAGTCGCAAGGTGCCGGGTCGCCAGGGCCGTTAGAAAGGAAGATGCCATCCGGGTTCATCTTCAACACTTCTTCCGCCGGCGTTTGTGCCGGAACAACCGTCAGGCGGCAGCCTCTGTCGACTAACATGCGCAGAATATTGCGTTTTGCGCCGTAGTCATAAGCCACTACGTGGAAAGGTAAATCTTCTGCTTTTGCCGCTTCCGGCAGATTGCCTTCAAGGGTCCAGCTCCCCTGCTGCCAGGTGTAAGCTTCTTTGGTCGTCACTTCTTTGGCGAGGTCCATGCCGTTCAGGCCAGGGAACGCTTTCGCTTTTTCCAGCGCCAGGGCCGCGTCTACGTTATCGCCCGCGATAATGCAGCCGTTCTGAGCGCCTTTTTCACGCAGCAGGCGGGTCAGCTTGCGGGTATCGATATCGGCAATGGCCACAATGTTATGGCGCTTAAGGTAAGAAGAAAGGTCTTCGGTGCTTCTGAAGTTGCTGGCAATCAGCGGCAGGTCACGAATGACGAGGCCTTGCGCATGGACCTGGGAGGATTCTTCGTCGGCTTCATTGGTGCCGACATTGCCGATATGAGGATAAGTAAGAGTGACGATCTGGCGGGAGTAGGAAGGATCAGTGAGGATTTCTTGATAACCGGTCAATGAGGTATTGAAAACGACTTCACCCACTGCCGTACCCGATGCCCCAATGGCCCGACCGTGGAATTGGGTTCCGTCTTCCAGAACCAACAGCGCTGACTTAATCAAAACGTCCTCCAGGGAATAAACATTCAATTTATTCGCATATTAATTCAAAACTAACGGCTGAATCAAATGCAAAAAGCGTCTGCCCTACGGATTTTTGGCAAACGGCGGCATTCTAGAGACAAGCCGGTCGAAAGTCTACCTTAAGACGAAGTTTTTATGTCTATTTCGCCGCTCAGAGTAAAAATATCTGATTCGAGGGTCAAAATAACCAGCTAACCAGGGAAAAGTAATCGGTTGCCGGCTATGAATAGTGGAAAAGTGATGGGATAGCAGTGAAAAAGTAGACCAGATGGTCAAAATTAACATTACAACAACACAAAAAAGAGAGATAACCGCTAATTTTAAGCACAAATGAACACTTATAAATCAAGTAGCTTATAAAAACAAAAGGGTGATATAAATCACCCTAAAATCAATCAATTAAAAACAAACAACCACATTTATAAGGATAGGTTTAACTACAAATTATTGAGATCAAGCACGTCTCTCATATCAAAAATACCGTTCTTTTTACCTTTAAGCCACGAAGCGGAACGAACCGCGCCATTAGCAAAGGTCATGCGGCTTGAAGCCTTATGGGTAATCTCAACGCGCTCCCCAATATCTGCAAACATCGCGGTATGCTCCCCGACAATGTCACCCGCACGCACGGTAGCAAAACCAATTGTGCCAGGCACTCGCTCGCCGGTATGACCTTCCCGAGAGTAAACCGCGCAGTCTTTGAGATCTTTGTCCATCGCCTGGGCAATAGCCTCGCCCATTGCCAGCGCGGTGCCGGAGGGAGCGTCCACTTTGTAACGGTGATGCGCTTCGATGATTTCGATGTCGGTGTAATCGCCCATGACCCTGGCCGCTTTCTCCAGCAGCTTCAGCATCACGTTCACGCCCACGCTAAAGTTCGCCGCGAAGACAATCGGGATCTCACGCGCCGCATCGTTAATAGCCTGCTTGCCGGCATCATCAAAACCCGTCGTGCCGATAACCATGCCTTTGCCATGCTTGAGGCAAAATGCGAGGTGAGCCAGCGTCCCTTCCGGGCGGGTAAAATCAATAAAGACGTCGAAATCATTAGCTACCGCGTCCAGGCTATCGCTCACCAGCACGCCGGTTTTAGCCGCACCGGCCAGTTCACCCGCGTCGCTGCCGACCAGAGAAGATCCCGGGCGCTCAAGCGCAGCGCCAAGCTGGACGCCGTCCAGCTGCAGAGCCGCCTGAATTAACTGGCGCCCCATACGGCCGCCCGCTCCCGCGATGGCTACGCGAATCTGTGCATCATGCATATCATTACTCTTTGGTTAAATAATTCGTAGAAACGCTCTCAGGTTAACCAGCCCGCTGCCGGGCCGCCAGCCGAAAACACCCATAATTAGAATTTACTGTCATGGCCCGTCAGTTATCAATAACGGACATTAAAACCATTTAATTAATAAGGCTTAATTCTGACTAAAACCGCATGACTCGCGGACGATAAGCGTCGGCGGCAAAATAATTCTTTTTGCCGGCTCATCGTTTCCCTGAATTCGGCTATAAAGCAGCTCTCCTGCTTTGCGGCCAATCTCTTTAGCGGCGACAGAGACCGTGGTAAGCGCAGGCTGTACCAGCGATGCTTCGGTCACGTCATCGAACCCAACGAGCGCAAAATCTTTTCCGACAACACGCCCCATCTTGCGCAGCGTCTGCATCACGCCCAGGGCGACAATATCCTGGTAACACACCGCCGCAGTGATCTGCGGGAAACGGGTAAAAAGCCCTTCTGCGACTCTGGCGCCGTCACTTTGAGAGGCCTGCGAGGCCACAATCCATTCGCTTTCAGGCTGAATATTGTGTTCCAGCAGCTTGCTGGTATACCCGCCGATACGCTGTGCCCGGCTGGTAGAGCCGTTGCTCCCGCCGATAAAAGCAATATGCCTATGCCCGAGGCGTAACAAATGCTGAGTAGCCAACTGGGTTCCCAGGAAATTATCGGTACCAACGAAGTCGAAATCGACATCCTCAAAGGGACGAACCACCATAATCGCCGGGATGTTTCTTCTTCTCAGCGTTTCAAAGAACAGCGGCGGAGTCTCTCTCGCACCACAAAGCACCATGCCGCAGGCATTATTACGCATCAGAGAGTCGACAAATTTCTGCTGGCGTTCGCAGGACTCTTCGCTGTTTGCCAGAAAAAGCAGCAGATCGTGACGCTCCATCTCATGGCTTAGCCCGGCGGTCATTTCACCATAAAAAGGGTTGGTAATATCATGCAGTAGCAGCCCCACCTGATTACTGGTTCTGTTACGCAAATTGGCGGCGGTCTGGTTATACACATACCCCATCTCATCCAGCGTGAGTAATACCCGCTGCCGGGTGGCATCTGAAATACGCCCACGATTTCGTAGCACCATCGATACGGTTGCGGTTGAGACACCCGCCCGCTCAGCGACCTGAGCAAGAGTTACAGAAGTCATCGGCCCTCCTTGAAATCAATATCAGCAAAGATTAATCGAATAACCTGAAACTTGCATCTTTCTATGTGAAAGCCATCACAGATAGCCGGTAAAAATCCTCATCATTGCGAAAAATGGCGGGTTAATCATGTTTACCACTCTGTTCAAAAAAGGTTAATCGATTAATCTTATCTTAAATGAAAACAGGGAGCACTTATGAAACAGGCAGCGTATAACAAATTTCCTGAAGTCCAGGTTGCTGAGTATGCCGGCCACGCCTGCCAGGGCTGGGAGGCGATCGCCCAGGCGGTAAAGTCGACGCTTTCTCAAAGCGGAAAAACCGTGCTGGTGATCGATTGTTATCCAGGTGTACGCCTGGACGAGTTACGCCCACAGCTCATTGATGAGCTATGTCCGGCAAGAGTCATTAATGTCGAAGAGGCACGCCACAGCGAGCAGCATCTGCATGACCTGCTGGCCGGAAATCTGACCGACGATCGCGTTTTTGGCGTCCTCTCCTGCCACCAGCTTATCGAGTTTTTCGACGCTGAGAAGCTGACGCAGATGCAGCATGAAATAGAGGAAATGGATGCTGGCCTGGCGGTGGTTTATGGCTCCGGTGCCGCGCTGGTTCATGAAGGTGATGTGCTGGTGTATGCCGACCTGGCGCGCTGGGAGATCCAGCAGCGTTTCCGAAGCGGCGAGCTGGGCAACTGGGGAACGGAGAATCAGCAGGAAGATATACTGCGCCGCTACAAACGCGCCTTCTTTATTGAATGGCGCGTGTTCGACCGCCATAAAACGCCGTTGCTGAAACGCGCGAATTTTCTGTTGGATACCAATCAGAAGGATTCCCCAGCCCTGGTGACGGGCGAGGCACTGCGCCACGCGTTACAGCAAACAACCCGGCAGCCTTTCCGCGTCGTGCCCTTCTTCGACCCTGGAGTCTGGGGCGGACAGTGGATGAAGGAAAAATTCGATCTCGATCCCTCGAAGCCAAACTACGCATGGTGTTTTGACTGTGTGCCCGAGGAAAACAGCCTGTTACTGCGTATCGGTGACGTGCGGATCGAGATCCCCTCTCAGGATCTGGTGCTGCTCTACCCTCGCCCGCTGCTTGGCGAAAAAGTTCATGCTCGTTTTGGCGCAGAGTTCCCGATCCGCTTTGATTTTCTGGATACCGTCGGCGGTCAGAATCTCAGCTTCCAGGTTCATCCGCTGACCGAGTACATCCAACAGCATTTCGGCATGCATTACACCCAGGATGAAAGCTACTACCTGCTGGAAGCCGAGCCGGGAGCAGAGGTCTATCTGGGGACCAAAACTGGCATCAACCCGCAGGAGATGCTGGACGATCTTGCCGCCGCTCAGCGCGGTGAAAAGACCTTTGATGACGAGAAATTTGTTAATCGTTTCCCGGCGCACAAGCACGACCATTTCCTGATCCCTGCGGGTACCGTTCACTGTTCTGGCTCAGGCGCTATGGTGCTGGAAATCAGCGCCACGCCTTACATCTTCACCTTCAAACTGTGGGACTGGGGCCGACTGGGGCTGGATGGTTTACCGCGCCCCGTGCATCTGGAACACGGTGCTCAAGTTATCGACTGGCAGAGGGATACGCGCTGGGTCGAACAGCATCTGATAAACCATTTCGAGCCAATAGCCGAGGGAGATGGCTGGCACGAAGAACGAACCGGGCTTCATGAGCGTGAGTTTATTGAAACCCGGCGCCACTGGTTCAGCAAGCCGGTTACGCACCACACTCACGGTGGCGTGAACGTGCTTAATCTGGTGGAGGGCAGCGAAGCGGTGGTGGAAAGCCCAACTCACGCCTTTGAACCGTTTGTTGTTCATTATGCGGAAACATTCATCGTTCCGGCCGCCGTGGGCGAATACCGAATCTCACCTTATGGCGAGGGCGTCGGGCAGCAGCTCGCCACGATGAAAGCCTGGGTAAGGGGATAAATCATGATTAACGTCATTCTTGCAACACACGGTCCGCTGGCGGAGGCGATGCTGGCAACCGCACGCATGGTCTACGGCGAACTGCCGCACGTTTTTCCGGTTATGTTGAGCGAAACCAAGGGCATCAACGGCTTCCAGGATGAGTTTGCTGGCGTGCTTCAGCAAGCAAGCAAAGGTGCTGACGGCGTACTGGTGCTGTGCGATTTACAGAGCGGTACGCCGTGGAATGTTGCCTGCCATCATGCATTCGCTCCCTCAACGACACCGCCAATCGCGGTGCTGGGCGGCGTTAACTTCCCGATGCTGTTACTCAGCGACGAGCTAAAAACACTCACCGACGTAGAACAAGCCGCCGCCGTACTGCTTGAGCAAACGAAAGATGCGGTTGTTCAGGCTCGCCTGGTTGAAACCCAGCAATCTGATGATTTTTAAGGGGGCAAGATGAGTATTTCATTTGTACGGATTGACGACCGGGTGATCCACGGTCAGTTGATCACCCGATGGGCAAAAGAGCTGCCCTGTGACGGTATCGTGGCCATTGATGACGCCGTCGCAGCCGATCCGCTGCTTTCCTCAGTGATGAAAGGCGCGGTACAGGATACCAAAGTCTGGCTGTTCGATACCGCCACCGCCATTGAGAAGCTGCCGAAAATCATCGCCAGCGAAAAGCGCTATTTCGTGATTGGCAAGTCACCGGTCACGCTTCAGCGCATCGAGCAGGCGGGCGTCAGCCTGCAAAACGCTAACCGTAAAATTAACGTTGGGCCGATGAGCGCCCGCGCCAACACCACCACTATTGGGCCAAACCAGGCGGTCAGCGGAGAAGAAGCTTCGGCATTCGACTATTTGGCAGAGCGTGGGCATCAGATTGAGTTTCGCCTGGTGCCGGACGCAAGCTGCTATAGCTGGCAGGACGCCCGTCAAAAAATAAAATAAGGAGTGCATCATGGCTTTTGAAGCTGCGTTAATCGGCATTCTCTGTTACCTCGGTGCGCTCAGCAGCCCCTGGCTGCTCGGGCTCACCGGCGGCTGGTATCTGATTACCCGCCCGCTGGTTTCAGGCATGCTGGTGGGGTTTATCCTTGGCGATGTGCAAACCGGGATTATCATCGGCGTGGCCGTGCAGGCGGTCTACATTGCGATGGTAACCCCCGGAGGATCGATGCCGGCAGACCTTAACTTTGTCGCCTTCCCGGCGATTGCGCTGGGGATCTTATCGAATAAAGGGCCGGAAGTGGCCGTAGCGCTTGCCGCGACCATCGGCATTGCGGGCACGGTACTGTTTAACGCCATGCTGGTGCTGAACTCGTGGTGGAACCATCGGGCGGACATTGCACTGGAGAAAGGTGATGAGCGCGGTATTTACCTCAACAGCGCCATCTGGCCCCAGGCCACCAACTTCCTGATGCGCTTTGTGCCGACCTTCATCGCCGTCTATTTTGGCGCACAGTACATCAATGGATTTATGGATAGCCTGCCACACGTCGTGCTATCGACGATGAACGTGCTCGGCGGCATTCTGCCTGCGGTAGGCATCGCCATTCTGTTGAAGCAAATCATCAAAAACTACAGCATGCTGATCTACTTCCTGGTGGGCTTTATCTGCATCGTTTTCCTGAAGCTGAATATGGTGGCGCTGGTTATCGTCGGCAGCCTTTTAGCCCTAATCCATTACAACTACAAGCCAGAGCCACAGCCAGCAAATACGGCGAAACCGGCCGATGACGAGGATGAATTCTGATGGAAGATCGCAAACTCACCCGCCAGGATCTGCGCCGCTGCTGGCGCAGCTGGATGATGTATAACCTTTCTTCAATGAGCTTCGAACGCCTGGAATCCTTCGGCTTTTGCCTGAGTATGCTGCCCGTGGCGAAAAAGCTTTATCCGGATCTTCAGCAGCGTAAGGAGATGCTCAAACGGCATGCGTCGTTTTACAACACGGAACCGCAGCTGGGCGCTATCGTTAACGGCATGGTCCTGGGTCTGGAAGAGAAACGCGCCAACGGAGAACCTATCGACGGTGAAACCATCAACACCCTGAAAGTGGGGCTGATGGGGCCGGTCGCAGGGATTGGCGACTCCATGATTCCCGGTATGCTGATTCCTATCCTGTTAAGCATCGGGATGGCGCTGGCGGCAGGCGGCAATATTCTTGGACCGCTGTTCTACTGCGTGGCCTGGCTGGCAATCATTGTTCCCGGCTCGTGGTTCCTGTTCCTTAAAGGCTACCGGATGGGCTCAACGTCGGTTGAGATGCTGGTCAGCAGTAAATCAAACCGGCTGCGCGAAGCGCTTTCTCTGCTCGGCGTATTTGTGATGGGCGGCGTGGCTGCGAGCTACGTCAAATTAGGTACCGGGCTGGAGTTCATCACTAAAGACGGCGTGAATATCCATTTACAGCAAATGCTGGACGGTATTTTCCCGCAGCTTTTACCGCTGGTGGTGGTACTGGGGACCTGGTATTTGATGGCAAAACGTGGCCTGTCGCCGGTTAAGGCAATGTTGATGCTGCTGGTTATTGCGGCTCTTGGTGTCGCGGTTGGATTATTTGCAGCTTAACGTTACCCCCCTCCTCCGCACGGAGGAGGGGGTCATTTTCAAGGGTGATAATTCACCCACTTCTCGGCAACCATTCCCGGTTTTGAAATAAACTGAAAACGAGCCGGATCGTCCACAAATTGCTGATATAGCGGCTCATCTGTAATCCCAAACTCCCGATATTTACGCGGGGAGGTCGTGTGCAGGCGACCCGGCATATAATGTCGGTTATGCTGCCAGGCAACGTGCTCATCCTGCAAAATCGGATACCACGCCAGCCCCTTGTAGGCCCGCACCGCCTCATATTCAAAACCGTATTCCCTGTCGCACCACGCCCCAAACGTTAAAGGCTCGTGCGGCGAAGCAGAAACGGTGGCATGGGCCCAGCCGGGTGGCACCAGCACCTTATCGCCAGCTTCAGCCAATATTGCAAAGCAACGGCCCGGATCGTCGGCCACAAACTCCTGCATATAGATAATCGCCTTCCCCTGCCAGATTTCATACAGTTCGGGCGGCGACCAGCCGCTGTGAGCGCTGACCCGATGAATATGCCCCTGGCTGCGAATGGGTTCTTCGCCCAAACGCCCGGATGCATAGGTCACCACGCCAAAAAGCAACATTCGCTTCTTCAGTTCGGCAATATCACTTATCCGGGCGACGTCCATTGCAATCGCATACACCTGTTCCGGCCCTGTACATTCAGGATCCCGCAGAGAAGCTCGGATTTGATCCAGCGTGCGGATTTCAGGCAAAGGCCCCAGCGTTTCTTCGCCATAGCTGAACCCCATAGGCTGATGATGAATCAGCATATCCAGGCCGTATTTTTTTACGCTGTCAGTCATGGCTAGCCTCCGCGCGCCAGCCAGTGCCGTCGGTCTTGATCCTGACGGAAAATCCGTCCGACAGAGCGGCGTAATCATGCCCGGCAACCGTTGGCCAAACAGCAAGAGCGGAAAGAATTTCGCCGCCCGTATTGATGAGCCGGTGCGCTGTATACCCGGGAATGATATGCACGGATCCGGCGGTAACTATCTCGACCCGGGCTTCACCTCGTTCGTTTTGCAGTAGCAATAATCCGCAGCCGCGCAGGCCGAAATAGACTTCGCCCTGCTCCCGGCGCGCATGAAAATGGCCACGAGTCATAAAAAACTCATCGCCAACCCGGCCTGGGTGTACGTGAGTCACGCCGGTAAAAAGCGCACCTTCGCAAGTTTCAGTTTGCAGAACGTCAACATCATAGACAGCCTGGCCAGGCTCACATCGTTGCCAGCTTTTTGTGTCGGCAAAAACGCCAGCCAGCGCGGCTATATCGGTGGTTTTGCGGATAACGGGGCCATTTTTCAGCGCGCCCGTTTGCCATGCCACATGGGGTGGCACGAGAGTAGAAAGTGTCATGTTTATCTCCGGCCCGAGGAGAACAACTTCATCGACACACTAACAGATTAATCGATTAACCTGAAGACGAATGAACAAGCTTGCGAACGCAATCACACTCCTGGAACCGGAAGGCAGAGCTTCACCGAAATATCCCTATGCTGGCTTGTTTAGTGCATCCACTCAAGGCGCCAGCGCCAGCACCTCAGAGACCCACGCCTGAAAACCGGGAACGTCGATATCCAACGCAACCTGAGCGTTTGCCGGGCGCTCCAGGCGATGCTCCAGGTCCACAACCGTGGTTCCGCTGGTATAAGTCCCGTGCGTTTCCACCGCAACGAAACAAGGGTAAGTTTGAAACAGTTCGGGTTTAACCAGCCACGCAATGGCGGTCAAATCATGCATTCGCAGCCCGGTTTCCATGCTGCCGCTGCGGTAATGACTGAATAGCGCATGCAGCATTTTCCCGGTGCGATTCAGCTCTGGCAGGCGAGCCAGGTACTCAGGGGAAAGTATGGCCCGGCTGGTAACGTCCAGCCCGCACATGACTATCTCCAGGCCGCTCTCAAAAACACGGGCCGCGGCTTCAGGATCGATAGCGATGTTGAATTCGGCGGTCGGCGTAAAGTTCCCTCGCCCCGCAGATCCGCCCATCATAACCACACGCTTAATGCGCGCCTTGCACTCCGGGTACTGAGTCAGCAGCAAAGCGACGTTGGTCAGCGGGCCAATGGTGACCAAAGTAACCGACTCATCGCTGTTTATCAGGCAATCGTACATAGCCTGAAATGCGGGCACCGGCAGCGCATGACGAGACGTTTCGGTAAAGACATAACCTTCCATCCCCGATTCGCCGTGCACGTAGGCAGCATCCCGCAATGGACGCAGCAGCGGTACCGAAGCGCCCCTGGCAACCGGCGTATCTTTTTGCCAAAACTCCAGCAGCTGCAGCGCATTCCGCGTGGTTTTCTCCACCGACACATTCCCGGCGACGGTGGCGATCAGTTTCAAATCCAGCTGGGGTGCAAACAGGGCCGCCGCGAGGGCAACCGCATCGTCGATACCGGGATCGGTATCAAGAATAATCGGGGTTCTGGTCATGCTTTTCTCCATAAAAAATGCCAGCGGGCATACACCAGCTGGCATCTTCTCATAAACGTAAATCGACGACGCTAGTCTACTTCACGGATGTCGACCCGCAGCTCACGCGGCACTTCAAACACGATGTTCTCTTCGCGCCCGGTCAGCTCCTGGGCTTCACTGCCGCCCAGCTCACGCAGGCGGGTAATGACGTTCTGCACCAGCACGTCCGGCGCAGAAGCCCCGGCGGTAACGCCGACGCAATTTGCCTCTTTTACCCAGGATTCCTGGATATCCGCGGCGTCATCAATCAGGTAGGCCGCCTTCCCCATTCGCTGTGCCAGTTCGGCAAGGCGGTTGGAGTTAGAGGAGTTTTTAGATCCTACTACCAGCACCACATCGGCTTCACTGGCTAGCGCACGCACCGCTTCCTGGCGGTTAGTGGTGGCATAGCAAATGTCGTCTTTACGCGGGCCGATGATTTTCGGGAAGCGCTTGCGCAGGGCGTCAATCACGTCCGAAGTATCGTCCACGGAAAGCGTAGTCTGGGTCATAAACGACAGATTACTTTCGTCTTTAACCTCAAGCGTCAAGACATCATCCGGCGACTCAACCAGGTACATTCCGCCTTTCGGATTGCTGTACTGACCCATGGTGCCTTCGACTTCCGGGTGGCCGGCATGGCCAATCAGAATCGACTCTTCGCCGCGACGGCTGGCACGCGCCACTTCCATATGCACTTTGGTCACCAGCGGACAGGTGGCATCGAAGACCGTCAGCTCGCGGCTTTTGGCTTCGTTACGCACCGCCTGAGAAACGCCGTGCGCCGAAAAGATCAGGATCGCGCCGTCCGGCACTTCGCTGATCTGCTCGATGAAAATCGCCCCACGCTCGCGCAGGCTGTCCACCACGTAGCGGTTATGCACAACTTCGTGGCGAACGTAGATTGGCGCGCCGTAAATCTGCAGCGCGTTTTCGACAATGCTGATAGCGCGGTCGACCCCAGCACAAAAGCCTCTGGGATTAGCCAACAGGATCTGCATTCAACGCCTCCAGTACCGGATTAACTTCCAGTACTTCAATATCAAAATGGATAGTCTGCCCGGCAAGCGGATGGTTAAAGTCCACGGTTATCGAATCGCCGTTAACTTCACGCACCACGCCCGGCATTTCGCTGCCATCCATTGCGGTAAAAAGCATAATCGCACCCGGCTCAGGCTCGCCCGCCTCGACAAACTCACGGCGCGAAAAGTACTGAATCATATCCGGGCTTGGAATGCCAAAGGCCGACTCTGGTGCCAGCGAGAACGCTTTTTTATCACCAGCCTTCAGGCCAACCAGCTGATCTTCCATGCCAGGGGACAGTGTCTCATCCCCAAGGCGGAACAGCGCAGGCTTACCGTTCGCGCGGGTTGACTCCGCTGTGGAGCCATCCTCAAGCTTTAGCGTGAAATGCACTAGCACCGCGCTGTTGGTTTGTACGGACTCAGCCATGGATTACCCTTTTTGCTTTGCGGGCTTGTCGGAGGAGACAAAGAAGCCCTCCAGCACAATCAGCGCCGCGCCGATACAGATTGCGGTATCGGCCAGATTGAAGGTGGCAAAGTGCCAGTCGCCAACGTAGAAATCGATCATGTCGACGACAAAGCCGTGCCACAAGCGATCGAACAGATTGCCGAGCGCACCGCCAATGATTAACGCATAGGCGATGTTATTCAGCTTCTGGCTCGCTTTAGCGCGATACATCATCCACACCAGCGCCACGCAGATACCGATCGCGATCCCCGCGAAGAACCAGCGCTGCCAGCCGCCTTTGTCGGCCAGGAAGCTAAATGCGGCGCCATAGTTACGGGCGTAGTGCAAATTCAGGGAAGGGAACAGTGGCACCGTATCCCCCAGCATGAAGTGCTGGAGGATCAGGTATTTACTGCCCAGATCCACAATCAGAACTACCACCACCAGCCACAGCCAGCACAACCCGGTAGAGAAAATTGGTTTCATCAAGCAAACTTACGTTGTTCGCCGTCGCCGGCTACGTTGCTGACACAGCGGCCGCAGATTTCTGCGTGTTCCGCTACCTGACCGATATCCGTGGTGTAATGCCAGCAGCGCGGGCACTTCTCACCGTCGGCTTTACGCAAGGCAACTTTCAGCCCCTTGAGGATTTCGCTCTGCTGAGCGTCATCGCTCGCCTGCGCATAATCGGCAACGGCAGCGGCCGAGGTCAACAGGACAAATCGCAATTCATCGCTCAGGCTGTTCAGCTTCGCCGCCAGCTCAGCGTCAGCGTACAGGGTGACTGCCGCTTCCAGAGAACCGCCGATGCGCTTATCAGCACGAGCCTGCTCGATGACCTTGTTCACTTCGCCACGCACGGTCAGCAGAGTATCCCAGAACTCATTGTTCATCCCTTCGCTTTCCGCCAGGCCAAACAGACCTTCGTACCACTCGCCGGTGAACACATACTTCTCGCGCGCACCCGGCAGGAAGCCCCAGATTTCGTCGGCGGTGAAGGACATGATCGGCGCCATCCAGCGCACCAGCGCTTCAGAGATGTGATACAGCGCGGTCTGGCAGCTGCGACGAGCTACGCTGTCGGCCTTCGCGGTGTACTGACGATCCTTGATGATGTCGAGGTAGAACGAGCCCATTTCGACGGAGCAGAAGCGCATCAGACGCTGCACCACTTCGTGGAAATCGTAGTTTTCGTAAGAGGCGAGAATATCCGCCTGAGCTTCTTTCGCGCAGCCAACGGCCCAGCGATCCAGCACCACCATATCTTCTGGTTTCACCATGTCGGTTTCAGGGTTGAAGCCGCTCAGGTTTGCCAGCAGGAAGCGCGCGGTGTTACGGATACGACGATAAGCGTCAGCGGAACGTTTCAGAATCTCGTCAGAAACTGCCATTTCACCGGTGTAATCGGTAGACGCCACCCACAGACGCAGAATATCCGCGCCGAGCTTGTTCATCACGTCCTGCGGGCTAACGGTGTTGCCGATAGACTTGGACATCTTACGGCCCTGACCATCAACGGTGAAGCCGTGGGTCAGTACCTGGCGGTAAGGCGCTTTGCCTTTCATCGCCGTGGAGATCATCAGGGAGGACATGAACCAGCCGCGATGCTGATCGGAACCTTCCAGGTACATATCCGCAGAATGGCCGTTAAATTCAGGACGCGCATCAACTACAGAGTAGTTGGTTGAACCGGAGTCAAACCAAACGTCCAGGGTGTCAGGCACTTTCACGTAGTTGTCGGCGTCGTCACCCATGATGTCGCGCGGGTCGAGATCCCACCACGCCTGGATGCCGTCCTGCTCAACGCGCTTAGCCACTTCTTCCATCAGCTCAAGCGAGCGTGGGTGCAGTTCTTCGGTGTCTTTATGCACGAACAGAGACATCGGCACGCCCCAGGTACGCTGACGTGAGATACACCAGTCTGGGCGGTTCGCCACCATGGATTCGATACGAGCCTGGCCCCAGTCAGGGATCCACTGCACGCCTTTGATCTCTTTCAGGGACTGCGCGCGCAGGCCTTTCTGATCCATGCTGATAAACCACTGCGGCGTTGCACGGAAGATGATCGGCGTTTTGTGGCGCCAGCAGTGCGGATAGCTGTGCAGCAGTTTTTCAACGTGCAGCAGAGCGCCTTTATCACGCAGGATGTTCACGATCAGGTCATTAGCTTTGAATACCTGAACGCCGTCCAGGCCTTCGTAGGTACCCGGCAGATAGCTGCCGTCCGGGCCAACCGGGTTAGCGATTTCCAGGCCGTATTTCTGGCTGATGGTGTAGTCGTCCGGGCCGTGGCCACCGGCGGTATGTACCGCCCCGGTACCCGCATCCAGGGTAACGTGGTCGCCAAGAATGGCCGGAACGTCAAAGCCCATGAACGGATGCTTAAAGCGCAGCAGCTCAAGCTCAGCGCCTTTTACGGTGCCGAGGATCTGGTAATCGGTCACGCCAGCGCGCTTCAGCACGCTTTCCATCAGGTCCTTCGCCACGATCAGCGCCTGGCCTTCAATCTGCACCAGCACGTAGTCAAACTCAGCGCCCAGGGAGATAGCGCGGTTAGCCGGCAGGGTCCACGGCGTGGTGGTCCAGATAAGCAGGGAGACCGGGCCATTGACGGCTGAGGCACCAAACTTAGCTTTGACCGCATCGACATCTACAGCGTTGAACGTCACGTCGATAGACGGGGACGTTTTGTCGTAATACTCGACTTCCGCTTCCGCCAGCGCGGAACGGCAGTCAACGCACCAGTGAACCGGCTTAGCCCCTTTGTGCAGGTGGCCGTTGCCGATGATTTTACCCAGCGCACGAATGATGTTGGCTTCGGTGTTGAAGTCCATGGTCAGGTATGGACGAGACCAGTCGCCCAGCACGCCCAGGCGGATGAAGTCTTCGCGCTGGCCATTAACCTGCTCGGCGGCATATTTGCGGCACGCGGCACGGAACTCAGCGGCGGACACTTTCTCACCCGGCTTGCCGATCAGTTGCTCAACTTTCAGCTCGATTGGCAGGCCGTGACAGTCCCAGCCCGGCACGTACGGAGAGTCGAAGCCGGAGAGCCCTTTGGACTTAATGATAATATCTTTCAGAATCTTGTTAACTGAGTGACCAATGTGAATGCTACCGTTCGCATAAGGAGGGCCATCATGCAAAATAAAGGTTTTTTTGCCTTTTTTCGCATTACGGATGATGCCGTACAGATCGTCATCATTCCAACGCGCCAGCATACCCGGTTCGCGCTTGGCTAAATCGCCGCGCATCGGGAACCCTGTTTCAGGCAAATTTAGGGTAGATTTAAAGTCACTCATTAGATTCTCGGTTCCGTATTTCGGTTAGCCTTTCAGGCATTTGACTCAAAAAATTCTCGGGCTGATACCACATCTCTGGCGATTTGCGCCTTCAGCTCATCGAGTGAAGCAAATCGCTGCTCATTACGTATCTTTTTACGCAGCACTACTTCTATATGGCGACCATAAAGGTCCATTACAACGTCCAATAAATGGACTTCAAGCTGCTGGCGTATTCCCGCCACCGTAGGGCGAGTGCCAATGTTTGCCACGCCGGCAATCGGCTTTTCGCCGAGGCCTGAGACTTCAACCGCATAAACCCCTTTCACCGGGGAGACATGGCGGCGCAGCGGCAGGTTCGCCGTTGGGAAACCAATCGTGCGGCCCAGTTCATCACCGTGCACTACGCGACCGGAGATCATGAACGGATGCCCCAACAGGCTTTCGGCCTGCGGCAGGTCGTCATCGGCCAGCGCCTGACGCACCGCAGTACTGCTGATGCGCACGCCCCCCTCACAAAACGTTTGGGTGCTGGTGATGTCAAAACCGTATTCGCGGCCAGCCTTCTGTAATAACAAGAAATCCCCCTGGCGACCAGCGCCAAAGCGGAAATCATCGCCGACCGCGAGGAATTTCACCCCGAGACGGTCAACCAGAAGATCGCTGACAAAGTTTTGCGCGCTCAACGCGGCGAAACGACGGTCGAAGCGAACGCACAGAACATAGTCCACGCCACACTCGGCCAAATAACGCAGCTTTTCTCGCAGACGAGTCAGGCGAGCTGGTGCCTTTTCCGGTGCAAACAATTCGAGCGGCTGAGGCTCGAAAATCATGACCATCACAGGGAGATTGCGCGCACGCCCCTCTTCACACAGGCCCTTTAACAGTGCCTGATGGCCACGATGTACGCCGTCGAAGTTACCAATGGTGAGTACACACCCGTGGTGCTCCCGGCGCAGATTATGTATACCGCGTATCAGCTTCATGGCTGGCTCAAAACAGTGGAAATTGGCGGATTATACCAACTACCGCGATTAAGGTTAACCGACGATTACCGCCTTTAACGTAAAGCTTGAATGAATTCATTGTACTGGGAAGGGCTTTGCACCCGCTTCGCATTTGTCTTGACGAATTTTGATGCGAAAGACTGTATTCCCAAGCCTGATGCTGGTAGAATCCGCGCCATCACACGTAAGAGGTGTCGGAAATTTAACGACGCTTATTTGCACAAATCCATTGACAAAAGAAGGCTAACGGGGCATATTCCTCGGCCTTTGAATTGTCCACATAGATCATATTTGGGAGTTGGACCTTGGCTAATATCAAATCAGCTAAGAAACGTGCTGTACAGTCTGAAAAGGCTCGTAAGCACAACGCAAGCCGTCGCTCTATGATGCGTACTTTCATCAAGAAAGTATACGCAGCGATTGAAACTGGCGATAAAGCTGCTGCACAGAAAGCATTTAACGAAATGCAACCAATCGTGGACCGTCAGGCTGCTAAAGGTCTGATCCACAAAAACAAAGCTGCGCGTCATAAAGCAAACCTGACTGCGCAAATCAACAAACTGGCTTAATCGCCTTTTTGCTGTGAGCTTTGATAAAAAAACCGGCTAACGCCGGTTTTTTTATGCCTGTCATTCAGTCAACTTTGAAGAGCGCCGAATAATCCTTGCTGCAGATGCGCTGCACGGCGGGATGCTGAATCATACGCTCAGCAAAAATGGCGTGGTACTCCTCCAGCACGTTATCCATTCTGCCTATCTCGACGATGTTGTCACCGCTGTAGATGTCCTGCGTGTACAGCGTCGGAGCAACAAAGATAGCGTTGTGCGCGGCACCAAACGCTTTCATCAATGCGGCATCATCAAACTCGCCCAGAATCTCAATCTTCAGCCCCTGAATGTTAATCCAGTTGAGAAGCTTGCGCCCGAGCATGGAGCGGCGCCCGGGAATAAGTAGACGGCGTGTTTCAAGGCAGGCAGGGAAAGACTGCTCCGGCGCAGGCCCCTTGCACCAGAAGCTGATACCGCACTCGCCGAGCTTCACCGAAAACAGCCCTTCCTGCTGAGTCGAGTCTATCGGGCAGTCCGAAATGATCATATCCAGCTTATGCTGGCTCAGCTGCTCGAGCAGCATTTCATGGGTAGATTCAAAGCAGCGCAGGTGAATCTGCTCATCCCCAACGACCGCTGCGTCCAGCACGCCGCTGACCAGGCGCTTGGACAACGCATCCGCGACGCCAACATCAAACAGGATATTGGCCTCTTTACGGTAGTTAACGATATCCAGCATTTCCTGGCTTAGGGTAAACATTCTGTCGGCATAGCGGAACACCAGTTGCCCCAGCTCGGAAGGCACAAGCCCCCTTCCCTGACGACGGAATAGCTTGCCCTGCAGGCGCTCTTCAAGCGCTTTAATCTGCCCGGTGATGGTTTGCGGGGTCAGGAACAGTGCCTCAGCGGCACCGACGACTGACCCTTCTTTGCACACGTGCCAGAAATAATAAAGATGGTTGTAATTGATATGGGACATGCCCTTCACTCCCTGAGAGTTAATCCATTATCGGGTCATCTGACGATGACCCGGCAGCCAGTACCGTCATGAAGCAGCCTTAGGCAACCGTGCTTTTAGCATGGTAAAACCTACGACCGCGGAAAGTAACGATCCCAGCAAAATCCCCAGCTTCGCCCAGGTAATAAGCTCCGCATCCACGTCGCCAAATGCCAGCGAGGCGATAAAAATCGACATCGTAAAACCAATGCCGCACAGCACGCCCACCGCCATAATATCCCTGAAGCTTGTGCCCTCCGGCAGCGAGGCAAGCTTCAGTTTGAGCGCCAGCCAGCAGAACAGGCTAATGCCCAGCGGCTTGCCGATAAACAGTCCGGCAATAATGCCGAGCGGTAGCAGAGACGTCAGCCCCTCCAGCGTCACCCCGTTGAGCGAAACCCCGGCGTTGGCAAAGGCAAACAGCGGCAGGATCAGGAAAGCAACCCAGGGGTGTAGCACATGCTCCAGCTCCTGAGCGGGCGAGCGCCCTTTCTGCTCTTTTAGCGGGATGAAGAAGCCAATAATGACTCCCGCCAGCGTAGCGTGCACGCCTGATTTTAATACCGCCGTCCAAAGTATAATGCCAACCAGGATGTAGACGCCTGTACGGCGAACGTTAAACAGGTTCAGCAGCGCCAGGACAACGATGGCCGCCGCCGCAACGCCCAACGACATCATCGAGAGATCGTGGGTATAAAACAGCGCGATAATCACAATCGCCCCAAGGTCATCGATAATCGCCAATGCCATCAGGAAGACCTTCAACGCCAGCGGAACTCGGTTGCCCAGCAACGCCAGGATCCCCAAAGCAAACGCGATATCCGTTGCCGCCGGGATAGCCCAGCCTTCACGCGTGACAGGATCAGCATAGTTGAAAACCAGGTAAAGCAGAGCCGGCACGACCATCCCACCCAGGGCGGCAATGACCGGAAACGAAGCCTGACGACGATCGGCTAGCGAACCGATCACCATCTCCCGCTTCACCTCCAGACCTATCATCAGGAAGAAAATCGCCATCAGGGCATCGTTCACCCACAGCAGCAGATTTTTACTGATATCCAACGGCCCAATTCTCACCTCAACGGGCGTGGCGAGAAATGCCTCGTAACCGGCGCTGGTTGCTCCCATGTTCGCCAGCAGCATCGCCAGCACGGCGGCAACAATCAAAAAAATACCGCCAGCGGCATCATTCTGAAAAAAGCGTTGCAGATTTTTAGTCATTATTTCACCTAACTCTCTAAGTAGCCGATTCATCCTGAACACTAATATGGTAGCCAGCATAGCGATAATGACACATCGTTAAAAACAGCTTATATGGCAAATAATGATCGTTAAAACCGATCAATTGCGGCAGGCATAAAAAAACCTGAACCGAATGAAGCAGTTCAGGTTTTTGCAGTATTGCAGCCGGAAGAAATTAGCGGGTCAAATCGTCAAAGAATTTCTTCACGCCGTCGAAGAAGCTCTTCGAGCGCGGGCTGTTATTCGCCCCGGTTGGGCCACCGAAGCTCTCTTCCAGGTCACGCAGCAGCTTTTTCTGCTTTTCGTTCAGGCTAACCGGCGTCTCTACAACCACACGGCACAGCAGGTCGCCCTGCGCACCGCCGCGTACAGACTTCACGCCTTTACCGCGCATTCTGAACAGCTTACCGGTTTGCGTTTCGCCCGGCACCTTCAAGTTAACCCGACCGTCCAGAGTTGGGACTTCAATTTCCCCACCCAGCGCAGCCATAGCAAAGTTGATCGGCACTTCGCAGTACAGGTTATTGCCTTCACGTTCGAAGATTGGGTGCTGTTTCACCTGAACCTGAACGTACAGATCGCCTGACGGCGCACCGTGTTCACCCGCTTCGCCTTCGCCCGACAGACGAATACGGTCGCCGGTATCCACGCCAGCCGGGATTTTCACCGACAGCGTTTTGGTTTTCTCTACGCGACCGTGGCCGTGACAGCTGTTGCACGGATCTTTAATGATGGTGCCGCGGCCCTGACAGTGCGGGCAGCTTTGCTGCACGGTGAAGAAGCCCTGACGCATCTGCACCTGGCCCTGTCCGTGACAGGTTGGACAGGTCTGCGGAGAAGAACCTTTTTTCGCGCCGCTGCCGTGGCAAACGTCACACTCTTCCAGCGTCGGGATACGGATCTCTTTGGTGACGCCACGAACCGCTTCTTCAAGCGTTAAGTCCATGTTGTAGCGCAGGTCCGCGCCACGAGACGCACGTTGACGGCGTCCGCCACCAAAAATGTCGCCAAATACGTCGCCAAAGATATCGCTGAAGTCCGCACCGCCGCCGCCAAAGCCGCCACCGCCGCCCATGCCGCCCTGCTCAAACGCGGCGTGGCCATACTGATCGTAGGCCGCACGTTTTTGATCGTCGGTAAGGATTTCGTAGGCTTCTTTGATCTCTTTAAACTTCGCCTCGGCCTCTTTATCGCCCTGGTTACGGTCCGGATGGAACTTCATCGCCAGGCGCTTGTAAGCCTTTTTGATTTCACGCTCTTCCGCTGATTTCGGAACGCCTAAAACCTCGTAATAGTCTCTCTTCGCCATCTCTTTTTTCTGCCCTTAACATACGAGCACGGGCGTGGAGTAAACTCCGCGCCCGTGCCGGTTAATTACCCTGCATCAGGGCGATTATTTTTTATCTTTAACTTCTTCGAACTCGGCATCAACAACATCGTCGTCTTTGCCGGCGTTGGCGTGGCCTGCATCTGCGGCATTGCCAGCCTGCTGTTCAGCGTGCTGCTGCTGAGCCAGTTCCATCAGCTTCTGGGAAACTTCAGCCAGCGCCTGGATTTTGGCTTCGATATCCGCTTTGTCTTCGCCTTTCAGGGACGCTTCCAGCGCGCTCAGCGCAGACTCGATAGCAGTTTTGTCGTCAGCCGGCAGTTTGTCGCCTGCTTCTTCAACCTGCTTACGGGTGCTGTGCAGCAGATGGTCACCCTGGTTGCGGGTCTGAACCAGCTCTTCGAACTTACGGTCAGCTTCGGCGTTAGCTTCTGCATCACGAACCATTTTCTGGATTTCGTCTTCGTTCAGACCAGAAGATGCCTTGATGGTGATCTTCTGCTCTTTACCGCTGTTTTTGTCTTTTGCAGAAACGTGCAGGATACCGTCAGCATCGATGTCGAAGGTGACTTCGATCTGTGGCATACCGCGCGGTGCCGCGCTGATCCCGTCCAGGTTGAACTGACCCAGTGATTTGTTATCGGATGCGCGTTTACGCTCACCCTGAATCACGTGGATGGTTACCGCAGACTGGTTGTCTTCAGCGGTAGAGAACACCTGGCTGTGCTTGGTCGGGATCGTGGTGTTTTTGTTAATGAGTGCAGTCATCACGCCGCCCATGGTTTCGATACCCAGAGACAGAGGGGTAACGTCCAGCAGCAATACGTCTTTCACTTCACCCGTCAGAACACCACCCTGAACCGCTGCACCGATAGCAACAGCTTCATCCGGGTTAACGTCTTTACGCGGCTCTTTACCGAAGAACTCAGCAACTTTTTTCTGCACCATTGGCATACGAGTCTGACCGCCGACCAGGATAACGTCCTGGATATCGGAAACGGACAGGCCAGCATCCTGCAGGGCAACTTTCAGCGGCTCGATAGAACGGTTTACCAGGTCTTCAACCAAGGATTCCAGTTTCGCACGAGTCACTTTGATGTTCATGTGTTTTGGACCGGTCGCGTCTGCAGTGATGTACGGCAGGTTCACGTCGGTCTGCTGTGCAGAAGAAAGCTCGATTTTCGCTTTTTCTGCCGCTTCTTTCAGGCGCTGCATGGCCAGCGGATCGTTACGCAGGTCAATGCCCTGATCTTTCTTAAACTCGTCAACGAGGTAGTTGATCATGCGGCTGTCGAAGTCTTCACCACCCAGGTGGGTATCACCGTTGGTTGCCAGAACTTCGAAGGTTTTTTCGCCATCAACTTCGTCGATTTCGATAATAGAGATATCGAAAGTACCACCACCGAGGTCGTAAACCGCGATAGTACGGTTGCCAACTTCTTTATCCAGACCGTAAGCCAGCGCGGCTGCGGTTGGTTCGTTGATGATACGTTTGACTTCCAGACCCGCGATACGGCCGGCGTCTTTGGTTGCCTGACGCTGAGCATCGTTGAAGTATGCAGGTACGGTGATAACAGCTTCGGTTACCGGCTCACCCAGGTAATCTTCAGCAGTTTTCTTCATTTTCTTCAGCACTTCTGCAGAGATCTGCGGCGGTGCCATTTTCTGACCTTTTACATCAATCCATGCGTCGCCGTTGTCAGCGCCGATGATTTTGTAAGGCATGATGGCTTCATCACGCTGCACTTCTTCATCCTGGAAGCGGCGGCCAATCAGGCGTTTGATCGCAAACAGAGTGTTTTGCGGGTTAGTCACTGCCTGACGTTTAGCCGGCTGACCTACCAGGATTTCGCCGTCCTGAGTGTAAGCAATGATAGAAGGCGTGGTGCGGTCGCCCTCGGCGTTCTCCAGCACACGAGCAGTTGTACCATCCATAATCGCGACACAAGAGTTGGTTGTCCCCAGGTCGATACCAATAATTTTACCCATCTAAACGTCTCCACTAAAAATTCGTCATCATGTGGTTGTGAACCTGTTATGCGGGCAAAAGCATCTGTTTCAACTGCCCGAAGCGTTTTTTTTCAGGTCCGCCAACTGCGGTTGCATACAAGATGGGGTCGCAACGCCTGCCATCAAGGGGCAGGTGAAAAAAAATTTTCTGCTTTCCCCCCGCTCAGATCATAGACGGCGACGTGCAGCCTGATTATTATGCCGCGCCCGCAACCGGACTCCCGGCTGCGTGGCATTAATTGACATTACATTTCAGATGAATTTTTCAGAGGAACTATGGGCAACACTAAGTTGGCTAATCCAGCTCCCCTGGGCTTAATGGGCTTCGGCATGACCACCATTTTGCTCAACCTGCATAACGCAGGTATTTTTGGTTTTGACGTTACTATCCTCGCGATGGGGATTTTCTACGGTGGGATCGCGCAAATCTTCGCGGGCCTGCTGGAGTTTAAAAAAGGGAACACTTTCGGTTTAACCGCCTTCACCTCTTACGGCTCTTTCTGGCTGACGCTGGTGGCGATTCTGCTGATGCCTAAAATGGGCCTGAGTGATGCGGCCAACGGCCACTTCCTCGGCGCGTACCTGGGCCTGTGGGGCGTATTCACGCTGTTCATGTTCTTCGGCACCCTGAAAGCGCCACGCATGCTGCAGTTCGTGTTTGCCAGCCTGACCGTGCTGTTTGCCCTGCTGGCGATTGGCCACCTGGCAGATAACGAAGCTATCGTTAAGGTTGCTGGCTGGATTGGCCTGGTTTGTGGCGCAAGCGCTATCTACCTCGCAATGGGTGAAGTGCTGAACGAGCAGTTTGGCCGCACCGTGCTGCCAATCGGCGAAAAACACTGATCTTCCTTTAGTGGAAAGTAAAACGCGGAGCCCTGCTCCGCGTTTTTTTTATTCAGGATTGCGTCAGCGCCCCTTTTTCTATCTTATCCTGATGATGAATATCTTTTCTTAGCCAAATCCCCATCACCAACCCCACGATAGCCAGCGCCAGCACGTACCAGGCCGGTGCCATTGGCGAAACGCCCATCAGCATGGTCACCGCAATTGGCGTCAGGCCGCCGAAAATGGCATACGACAGATTGTAAGAGAACGATATGCCGGTAAAACGCACCTGCGCCGGGAACGCACGTACCATAACAAACGGCACCGCACCCACCACGCCCACGCTCAGCCCGACCAGGCCATACAGCAGGAACAGATGCTCAGGGTGAGTCCCGCTCAGGTGATAAAACATCCAGCTGCAAACGGCAAGCAGGAAACTGCCTACGGTAAAGGTCTTCCCCGCGCCGAAGCGATCGGCCGCCAGCCCTGCCAGCAGGCAGCCAACGCACAGCATAATCGTCGCGATACTGTTCGCCTGCAGCGTCAGGGCTGGCGCAATACCGTGCTGTTTTTGCAGCCAGATGGGGGACATCAAAATGACGACCACGATGCAGGCGGAAAGCAGCCAGGTCAGCAGCATTGAAACCACCACCGCTTTTTTATGGCCAACTATCACCGATTTGAGCGGCAGCTCTTCGGCCAGCGCCTTGCGCTGCTGCATTTCGAGGAAAACAGGCGTTTCACGCAGCCAGCGGCGCAGGTACATCGCCACCAGGCCGAAAATCCCGCCCAGGAAGAAAGGAATACGCCAGCCGCCATCGTGAATAGCCTGCTGAGTCATTGAGGTATTGATGATGGTTGCCACTACAGAACCCAGCAGAATCCCGACGGTCAGCCCCATCGTTAAGATACCGCAGGCAATACCGATGCGCTTTTCCGGAACGTGTTCGGAAACGAACACCCAGGCTCCAGGGACTTCTCCCCCAATTGCCGCACCCTGCAGGATACGCATCAGCAATAACAGCAACGGAGCCGCAATCCCTAACGACGCATAGGTCGGCAACAGGCCGATAGCCAGCGTCGGAACAGCCATCAGCAGAATGCTGAGGGTAAACATCTTTTTGCGCCCCACCAGATCGCCAAAATGCGCCATGACGACACCGCCCAGAGGACGCACGAGATAGCCCGCAGCAAAGATGGCGAACGTTTGCACCTGGCGCAGCCACTCGGGGATGTCAGCCGGGAAGAAAAGCTCTCCCAATACGGCCGCAAAGAAGACGAAAATGATGAAGTCGTAGAATTCGAGGGCACCGCCGAGGGCGGCAAGCGTCAGGGTTTTATAGTCCTGGCGATTAAGAGGTCTGGCGTGCTGTTTTGACATAGGGGACCGCTTGTAAAGAGGAGTGTTAATTATTTTTTCCGTTTTCATGTAAAGCCAGAGTTACTATAACGGTTAAATATTAACACTCCATAACAATTCGATCTTATGTCACAAAAGCTGATTATTCAGGGTTTTGTTTCGCGACGTGCGCTTTTAGGACGAAAAGCTGCTACGACCCCGGCATCGGTTTCGATATAAGGCCCATCAAGCAACTGTATACAATACGGTACACTTGCAAAAATACCCGGCACGACAACTTTCCCGCTTTCGTCCTTCACGCCTTCCAGCGTTTCCTGAATTGATTTTGGCTGCCCCGGCAGGTTAACGATCAGCGCCTGTTTACGGATAACCCCCACCTGACGCGAAAGGATCGCCGTCGGAACAAAATGCAGGCTGATTTGACGCATCTGCTCGCCAAACCCGGGCATCACGCGGTCAGCAACCGCAAGCGTAGCGTCCGGCGTTACGTCGCGGCGCGCGGGGCCGGTTCCGCCGGTGGTCAGCACCAAATGGCAGCCCATCTCATCAACCAGCTCACAAAGCGTTTGCTCAATAATGGGCTGTTCATCGGGGATCAGGCGAGTTTGCATCTCAAAGGGCGTAGTCAGGGTATTTTCCAGCCATTCCTGCAGCGCAGGGATGCCCTTGTCCTGGTACACGCCGCTGGAAGCGCGGTCAGAAATGGACACGAGTCCAATGCGTAAGGTATTCATAAAGTTTCCGGAAATCAGCAAGCCTGAGCGGAATGATACACGGGGAAAGAGGATGCAGACAGGAGAAGCGGTGAAAAGCGTGGCCGACAGGCGCCGGCCACGGGAATGATTACAGCAGGTCGCCGATCATTTTTTCCAGTTTTTCCTGGTCGATAGCAAACTTACGGATACCGTCCGCCAGCTTGTCTACGGCCATTGGATCCTGGTTGTGCTGCCACAGGAACTGGGACTCGGTGATGCGCTCAGGACGCGCCTTCACTTCACCGGTGTAGCTCAGCTTACGCTCGAGCGCGCCTTCGCTTTCAGACAGCTCTTTCAGCAGAGCAGGAGCGATGGTCAGGCGGTCACAGCCAGCCAGCTCGATAATTTCACCGACGTTACGGAAGCTTGCGCCCATAACTACGGTTTCATAGCCGTGCTGCTTGTAGTACTGGTAGATTTCGGTCACGGAAACCACGCCTGGATCTTCCTGCGGGGCGTACTCTTTCTTGTCGGTGTTAGCTTTGTACCAGTCGAGGATACGGCCAACGAACGGAGAAATCAGGAATACGCCAGCTTCAGCACAGGCACGCGCCTGAGCGAAGGAGAACAGCAGGGTCAGGTTACAGTTGATGCCTTCTTTTTCCAGCTGCTCTGCAGCGCGAATGCCCTGCCAGGTTGAAGCCAGTTTAATCAGAATGCGATCGTTGCTGATGCCCGCGTCGTTGTAGAGCTTGATCAGGTGTTTCGCTTTAGCGATGCTGGCTTCGGTGTCATAAGACAGGCGAGCATCCACTTCGGTAGAAATACGGCCAGGGATCAGCTTCAGAATTTCCAGGCCGATGTTCACAGCCAGCTTATCGGAAGCGTCAACCACCTGCTGAGCGCGGTCGCTGCTCTGGCTACGAGCCCAGGTAATCGCTTCGTCAATCAGTTTGCGATACTCAGGGATCTGCGCAGCGTTAAGAATCAGAGAAGGGTTGGTAGTAGCATCTTGCGGCTGGTACAGCTTCATTGCCGCGATATCTCCGGTGTCAGCAACCACGGTGGTCAGTTGACGCAAAGAAGTCAATTTATCCGTCATAATGAGTGTTTCTCTTCAGGTGTAGCTTGTTAGGGAGATGTAACCGGTCTGACTTGATGATATCACGCCGCCCATCAGGTGCAACCGCGACAAGTGCTGTCCGTCCAGTGGACCAGAATATGATAAACTCGGCCGCCAATTTATCTGTAACGTAATGGATTGCATGGCACGGGCCCGTCAACCTCGCCGCCATCACGCATTAACAAGAGGGACGTTAATGACAGATTTCTTATTTTTTATCAACGAAGTACTCTGGGGCTCTGTATTGCTCTGGCTGCTGATTGGCGCGGGCATCTGGTTCACGTTCCGCAGCGGCTTCGTCCAGTTCCGCTATTTTACCCGTTTACGCATTTTCCTCCGTAACAGCGACTCACCGGATCCTTCCGGAATATCCTCATTCCAGGCGCTCTGCACCAGCCTTGCCGCCCGCGTAGGCAGCGGGAACCTTGCGGGCATCGCGCTGGCTATCTCCGCAGGCGGGCCAGGTTCAGTATTCTGGATGTGGGTTGCGGCGGTACTCAGCATGGCCACCGCTTTTGCCGAATGCTCACTTGCCCAGCTTTATAAGAGCCGGGACAAAGAGGGCAATTATCGCGGCGGCCCGGCGTGGTACATGGAGCGCGGGCTGGGCATGCGCTGGATGGGCGTGCTGTTTTCCGTCTTTTTGATCGTAGCCTTCGGTATGGTCTTTAACGCCGTCCAGGCTAATTCCATCGCTATCGCCACCCACTATGCGTTTGACGTGCCGAAAATCTGGGTGGGCGTTTTCCTGGTTGCCATGACCGCGCTGGTTATCTGGCGAGGCATGAGAACCATCGCGCGACTCTCGCAATGGCTGGTGCCGCTGATGGCGTTACTGTGGGTGTGCATGAGCCTGTATGTTGTTGTCCTGCACATTGAACGCTTCCCGGAGGTTATCAGGCTGATTTTCAGCCACGCTTTTGGCTGGCATGAAGCCGCATCAGGTGCGTTGGGTTATACCGTCAGCCAGGCCATCACCAACGGTTTTCAGCGCGGGATGTTTTCCAACGAGGCGGGTATGGGCTCCACCCCCAACGCGGCAGCGGCGGCGGCTGCATGGCCTCCGCACCCGGCGACTCAGGGCGTGGTACAAATGTTTGGAGTGTTAATCGACACGCTAATCATCTGCACCGCGACCGCCGCCATCGTGCTGATGTCCGGCATGATAGACGGCATTGAAACCTCACGTAGCGGCATTATTCTGGTTCAACAGGCGCTTAGCTCAGCCGTGGGCGGCTGGGGCAGCGGTTTTATCGTGATCGTTGTCTTCCTCTTTGCCTTCACTTCCATCATGGCGAACTACACCTACGCAGAGAACAACCTGCTGTTCCTGAACCAGGACAGCCGCGTGCTGAAATTTTTACTGCGCTTTATGGTGCTAACGATGGTGATGTTCGGTACGCAGGCAGCCCTGCCGCTGGTCTGGCAGTTAGCAGACGTGGCGATGGCTATTATGGCGATAACCAATATCACGGCGATTCTGCTGCTTTCCCCGGTGGTGAAAGCGATAGCGGCGGATTATTTGCGCCAGCAAAAGCTCGGGATCTCCCCAATATTCAACCCAAACCGTTTCCCGGACATTAAGAACCAGCTTGCGCCCGGCGTTTGGGACAGAGACGTGGAAAAAAAACTTAGCTGATTGCAGCCATAGGCCGCTACGTCCGGGAAATTTGCTAAAGTAACGGCCAAACCATGCAAGGAGTGGACATGCTAATTCTTATCTCACCTGCCAAGACGCTGGATTACCAAAGCGAGCTGCCTACGGACCGCTATACACAGCCGGAAATGCTGGAATACTCCCGGCAGTTAATCAGCGTTGCCCGCAAGCTTAGCGCGCCGCAAATTGCCTCGCTGATGAGCATCAGCGACAAGCTGGCTTCACTGAACGAAACGCGCTTCCACGAGTGGCAGCCGGCGTTCACTCCACAAAACGCGCGCCCTGCTATTCTGGCGTTTAAAGGCGATGTTTATACCGGCCTGCAGGCTGAAGAATTCAGCGAAGCGGACTTTGATTTCGCCCAGCAGCACCTGCGTATGCTTTCCGGGCTGTACGGCGTACTGCGCCCGCTGGATCTGATGCAGCCCTACCGCCTGGAAATGGGCATTCGCCTGGAAAACCCGAAAGGCAAAGATCTCTACCACTTCTGGGGCGACACGATAACCGAGAAGCTCAACCAGGTGCTGGCGACACAGGGCGGCAACATCGTGGTAAACCTGGCGTCTGATGAATACTTTAAGGCGGTTAAGCCGAAGAAGCTGAATGCGGAAATCATCAAGCCCGTCTTCCTGGATGAGAAAAACGGCAAGTTTAAAGTCATCAGCTTCTATGCGAAAAAAGCGCGTGGGATGATGAGCCGCTACATCATTGAGAATCGCCTGACGAAGCCCGAACAGCTAAAAGCGTTTAATACCGACGGCTACTTCTTTGATGCAGACGCCTCACAGAAAAACGAACTGGTATTTAAGCGCCACGAGCAGTAAAAAAAACGCCAGCGCTAAGCTGGCGTTTTAATTTGCACTAGCGCCGGTCATCTATCCCAGCGGTCATCATGATGATAGCGCGGCGGGCCATCGAAATGTGCATGGCGCTGCCAGCAGAGAAAAAGCCCCCATTTTTACCAACAAAATGGGGCTTCAGGATTAAGCTTTAACCATCATGAACTTACGCAGTTCGGCGAAATCAGCCGGAAGATTGTGGGACAGCAGCGGCAGGTCGGCGCGGGATGCCAGCTCCTGCGGCAACGGCAGCGCTTCACCCAGAATCTCTTCCACGCTCTCTTTAAACTTCGCCGGATGCGCAGTCCCCAGGAACAGGCCAAACTCGCCAGGCTGCAGCTGGTCGCGCAGGGCACGGTAAGCAATGGCCGCATGCGGTTCAGAAACGTAACCAATAGCCTTCAGCTCACGCATCGTCTCTTTGGTGGTTTCATCGGTGACTGCGGCATAGCCCAGGTCGGTCAGGCGCCAGATTTTGCGGCGGAACAATTCTTCCACGCGCGGCCAGTTGTTAGGCTGGCTTACGTCCATCGCGTTGGAAAGCGTTGCAACGGTCGTTTTAGGCGCCCACTGGCCTTCTGCGAGGAAGCGTGGAACGGTGTCGTTGGCATTCGTGGCGGCGATAAAACGCTTAATCGGCAGGCCGAGTGATTTCGCCAGCAGGCCCGCAGTCAGGTCACCGAAGTTGCCGCTCGGCACGGAAACCACCAGCTGGTTACGGGCTTCCTGCGGCAGCTGAGCCACGGCTTCAAAGTAGTAGCAAATCTGCGCCAGCAGGCGGCTGATATTGATGGAGTTCGCCGAGTTTAACCCAAGCGCCACTTTCAGTTCTTCATCGTCAAATGCCTGTTTTACCAGCGCCTGACAGGCATCGAAGTCACCGTCAATCGCCACGGTTTCGATATTGCCGCCGAGGGTACAGAACAGTTTTTCCTGCAGCGGGCTGATTTTCCCACGTGGGTAAAGAATGACTACGCGTACGTTCTCAATGCCATAAAACGCATGAGCCACGGCCGCGCCGGTGTCGCCTGATGTAGCGGTCAGAATGGTCACCGGTTTGTCGCCGCTGATGTGGGTCAGCATCTGGGCCATAAAGCGCCCGCCAAAGTCTTTAAACGCCAGCGTCGGGCCGTGGAACAGCTCCAGGCAGCCTACGTCCGGTTCGACCATATTTACCGGTGCAGGGAAGGCGAAAGCCGCTCGCACGCGCTCTTCCAGAATCTCCTGCGGGATCTCATCGCCGATAAACGCAGACAAAATTTTGCTGCTGCGGCTGACAAAGTCCATATCCAGCATGGCGTCGATTTCAGTCAGCTCAAACTCCGGCAGGTCGTGCGGGAAGAACAGACCCTGCTGCTTGCCCAGCCCCTGGGTAACGGCCTGTGCAAAAGAGACCTGCTCGTTGTGATCTTTAAGGTTGTACAGTTTCATGCTTTATCCCAAAACTCGTGCGCCAGCCGTATCCAGACGGCAAATATGTACAAAACCTTCCTGGTTCTGCAAATAATGTTGGCTGAGCCAGTCAGCCACGCGCTGTGCGGTGTCGGTGTTATCGCACAGTGCAAATAAGGTCGGGCCGGAACCCGAAATCCCGCTCGCCAGCGCGCCAATATCCGCGACGGCCTTACGGGACTCATCAAACTTAGGCAGCAGTTTGGCGCGGTAAGGCTCGGCGATGACATCCCGCATCAATTTTGCGGCAAGCGCAGGCTGGCGGGTGTGGCAGGCATGAATAAAACCGGCCAAATGGCGACCGTGACTGATGCAGTCCTGGCGGCGATACTGGGCAGGTAAAATCGCACGTGCTTCTGCGGTCGAAACCTTAATGCCAGGGTAAGCCAGCACCCACAGCCACTCATCAAAGCCTGGCACCTGCTGGCTGATGATGCCGCTTTCTTCGATCATCAACTGCATTCCGCCGAGGAAACAAGGCGCTACGTTGTCGTAATGAATGCTGCCGGAAATACGCCCTTCCAGCTCGCCCATCAGCCCCAGCAGACGCGTGTCGCTAAGAGGCTTGCCGCAGAATTCATTCATCGCCATCAGGCCAGCAACCACAGAGCAGGCGCTGGAACCCAGGCCAGAACCAATAGGCATGTTTTTCTCAAGCGTCATCGCCACGGGGATCGTTTTACCTACCTCCTGGCAAAAACGCTCCCAGCACTGATAAACAATGTTCTCACGCGGCTCATCCGGCAGTTTGCTGGCGAAGCGCCCAAGGTTGGTGAGGCTGAAGCTGTCCGCCGCCTCCACCGTGACATAATCACCGAGATGTGAACCATCAATGGGCGACACCGCCGCGCCCAGCACGTCGAATCCGACGCTCATATTGGCGCTGGAAGCCGGGGCATATACTTTAACCATCTTAAACTCCTAACTTCCATGACAGGGTACGAAGCAGATCCGCGAAAACACCGGCTGCGGTAACGTCATTACCCGCGCCATAGCCACGTAGAACCATCGGCAACGGTTGATAATAGTGGCTGTAGAAGGCCAGGGCGTTTTCGCCATTTTTCACCTTATACAGCGGATCGTTGCCGTCTACGGCATCGATTTTCACTTTACAGCTGCCGTCTTCTTCAATAATGCCGACGTAACGTAGCACTTTCCCATCGTCACGCGCCTTCCTCACACGAGCCGCAAACTCATCATCCAACTGAGGAAGGCGTGCCATAAAAGACTCGACGTCTCCGCTCGCATCAAAATTTTCCGGAAGCACAGATTCGATCTCGATATCCGAAAGTTCCAGATCGCTTCCGGTCTCACGGGCCAGAATCAACAGCTTACGAGCAACGTCCATGCCGGAAAGATCGTCACGCGGATCCGGTTCGGTATACCCCATCTCACGGGCGGTGCTGGTGGCAAGCGAGAAGCTCATCCCCTCGTCCAGCTTGCCGAAGATGTAAGAGAGCGATCCGGAAAGAATGCCGGAAAAACGCTGCAGTTCATCACCCGCATTCAGCAGATTTTGCAGGTTTTCAATCACCGGCAAACCCGCGCCAACGTTGGTGTCGTAGAGGAATTTACGGCGCGATTTCTCGGCGGCATTACGCATCTGGTGATAGTAATTCATGCTCGAGGTGTTGGCCTTTTTGTTTGGCGTCACCACGTGGAAACCTTCGCTCAGGAAGTCGGCGTACTGATCCGCTACGGCCTGGCTGGAGGTACAGTCCACAATGACCGGGTTCAGCAGATGGTACTCTTTCACCAGGCGAATCAGGCGGCCAAGGTTGAACGGCTCTTTCGCCTGCTCCAGCGCCTGCTGCCAGTTTTCAAGATCGAGGCCGTGAACGTTGGTCAGCAGCGCTTTAGAGTTCGCCACGCCGCAGACGCGCAGGTCGATGTGCTTCGCCTTCAGCCACGCCTGCTGGCGCTTAACCTGCTCGAGCAAAGCCGCGCCCACGCCGCCAACGCCAACAAGGAACAGCTCGATAACCTGGTCGGTGTTAAACAGCATCTGGTGGGTGACACGCACGCCGGTCACGGCATCGTCGTTGTTCACCACAACGGAGATCGAACGCTCGGAGGAGCCCTGGGCGATAGCGATAATATTGATATTTGCCCGAGCCAGCGCGGCAAAGAACTTGGCGGAGATACCGCGCAGCGTCTTCATGCCGTCACCCACGACGGAGATAACCGCCAGACGCTCGGTCACCGCCAGCGGCTCCAGCAGCTCTTCTTTCAGCTCGAGATAGAATTCATCTTCCATCGCCTTGCGGGCACGGCCACAGTCAGCCTGCGGCACGCAGAAGCTGATGCTGTATTCAGAAGAAGACTGGGTAATCAGCACCACGGAGATGCCGGCACGGGACATCGCGGCAAACACGCGCGCGGCCATGCCGACCATGCCCTTCATGCCCGGGCCGGACACGCTGAACATTGCCATATTATTCAGATTGGTAATGCCCTTAACCGGCAGTCCTTCATCGTCGCTTTTATCGCCAATAAGGGTGCCTGGCGCCTGAGGGTTTCCGGTATTTTTAATCAGGCAAGGGATCTGGAACTGTGCAATCGGGGTGATCGTGCGAGGGTGAAGAACTTTAGCGCCGAAGTAGGAAAGCTCCATCGCTTCCTGGTAAGACATCGACTTCAGCAACCTGGCGTCCGGGACCTGGCGCGGGTCGCAGGTATAAACGCCGTCGACGTCAGTCCAGATCTCACAACAGTCGGCTCGCAGACAGGCGGCCAGCACGGCGGCAGAATAGTCGGAGCCGTTACGGCCCAGCACCACCAGCTCACCTTTCTCGTTACCGGCGGTAAAGCCAGCCATCAGGATCATGTGATCTTCAGGAATGCGGCTGGCTGCGATACGGCGGGTAGATTCTGCAATATCCACGCTCGAGTCCAGATAGTGGCCCACGGCCAGCAGCTTCTCGACGGGATCGATAACCGTAACCTGGTAGCCTCGGGCCTGCAGCACGCCAGACATAATCGCGATCGACAGCTTCTCACCCCGGCAAATGATCGCCGCGTTGATGCTGTCCGGGCACTGTCCCAGCAGGCTGATGCCGTGCAGAACGTGCTTAAGCTGGGCAAACTCTTGATTCACCACGGCCTTTAGCTCGGCCAGCGGGAAGCCCGGCTGCGCCTCTGCCAGGCCAGTCAGCAGTTCGGAGAAAATACGCTCGGCGTCGCTGATATTCGGCACTGCATCCTGGCCACCGATAGTTTTCTCTATCATCGCCACAAGGTGGTTAGTAATTTTTGCCGGAGCAGACAGCACGGTCGCCACCTGCCCCTGTTTGGCATTACTTTCCAGGATATCGGCAACGCGGAGAAAACGTTCCGCATTTGCCACCGAAGTACCGCCGAATTTCAACACTCGCATTGTTGTGACCCCTTGATTTTTTCCCGAAAAAAAAGCCCGCACTGTTTAGGTGCGGGCTTTTTTCATTTTTACCTGTATGCGTCAGCCCGCACCGTTACCTGTGGTAATGGTGGTTGTGATAATTGTGGTAATCAGGCTGAAGCGGAACATGGATGTTGTGTGCTCTAAATTTGTATTAGCTCTATTGGTTAAAGCAATCCCCTTATCAAGTCAATTTTTTTTAGTTCTGTCACAAAAAATCGACTTGTTCGGTCACGCTGGTAAATCCGCCAAAAATGATGGTAAAAACACGAAAAACCGGCATTAAATTAGATATAAACTTCAAATAAATTAAATTTAAAGAAATTTTATTCTGGTAATTTTTTTTCGATATCATGGAGCAAACGGTGCAGCATTGCGGTGTCTCTCTGCTCGAGCAGCCCCAGGCGCTGCTGTACCCAGTCGACCATTTTTTGGTCACCGGCAACCTCAAGCCGGTTTAACAACGCGGCAATCCGTAAGCGCAAAGCGTTCAATTGTTGACCATCACCCTCTGGATTTTCCACCGGCGGGAGCTGCATCAGGGCGGAAAGCTGGTAGCAATAAACCATCACGGCCTGACCCAGATTGAGCGAAGGATAATCCGCAACCATCGGTACGCCGGTTAAAACATCCGCCAGCTCCAGCTCTTCGTTAGTCAGTCCGGAATCCTCCCGGCCAAACACCAGCGCCGCGCACCCTACCCATTGACGCTTCTCTTCCAGCAGCGGCACCAGCTGCTCCGGCGTGGCGTAGTAGTGGAATTTCGCCCGGCTGCGGGCCGTCGTCGCTATCGAAAAATCAACGTCGCTCAGAGCTTCGGCAAGGGTGTCGTAGTGGCGCACGCCGTCAAGGATATCGCCCGCCCCGTGGGCAACCCAACGCGCGGCAGGCTGGAGATGTGCATCACTGGCGACGATGCGCAGCTCCGTAAAACCCATCGTTTTCATGGCCCGGGCGGCAGCCCCGACGTTCTCAGCTCTGGCTGGTGAAACCAGGATAATTGGCAAACGCATTGGAACTCTCTTCTAAAATTCGTAAAAACGTGCGAAGTGATGCACAAATTTTGATAATACGCATCGCAAATTTACTTTGTTGCAACATATATTATAACTGTAGCCACTCACGCAACGTATAACTTAAGCTTATGCTTTTACATGATTATATGGCATAAGAACGTTGTAAATACATCTTATATCCATTTGTTTAGCATGGTTTATTTCTTTACGAGCCGGTGGAAGCCACAGGCCAGATTCGGCCTGGTTTTTTTAACGCTTTACGATCTTGATTATTAAATAGTTGTGACAAAAGCTAGCATTGAGCTACGATGATTTAATGAAACTGTTAACGTGCTACAATTGAAATTGATATATGTCAACGAAGCGTAGTTTTATCAGGTGTCTAAGCAGCACTAGCCTGTTATGTTGCTGTTAAAATGGTTAGGATAATAGCCGTTTTTGACACCGTCGGGTCAAAAGGGAACGTACCCACGACCAAGCTAATGATGTTGTTGACGTTGATGGAAAGTGCATCAAGAACGCAATTACGTACTTTAGTCACGTTAAGCCCGGCATGTTAATTTATGGCATGTAACAGGCAGGTCAGGGACTTTTGTACTTCCTGTTTCGATTTAGTTGGCAATTTTAGGTAGCAAACATGCAGACCCCGCACATTCTTATCGTCGAAGACGAATTAGTAACACGCAACACGCTAAAAAGCATTTTTGAAGCGGAAGGCTATGATGTTTTTGAAGCGACCGATGGCGCAGAGATGCATCAAATCCTTGCCGATAATGACATCAACCTCGTCATTATGGACATCAACCTGCCGGGTAAAAACGGCCTGCTGCTGGCGCGTGAACTTCGCGAGCAAGCCAATGTGGCGCTGATGTTCCTGACGGGCCGTGATAACGAAGTGGACAAGATCCTGGGTCTTGAAATTGGCGCAGATGACTACATCACCAAGCCATTCAACCCGCGTGAATTGACCATTCGTGCACGTAACTTGCTGTCCCGTACGATGAACTTAGGCGCTATCAGCGAAGAGCGTCGCTCCGTTGAGAGCTACAAATTCAACGGCTGGGAGCTGGACATCAACAGCCGCTCACTGGTTAGCCCGAACGGTGAACAGTACAAGCTGCCGCGTAGTGAATTCCGCGCGATGCTGCACTTCTGTGAAAACCCAGGCAAAATTCAGTCTCGTGCTGAACTGCTGAAGAAAATGACCGGTCGCGAGCTGAAGCCGCATGACCGCACCGTCGATGTGACTATCCGCCGTATTCGTAAACACTTCGAATCCACGCCGGATACGCCGGAAATCATCGCCACGATTCACGGCGAAGGTTACCGTTTCTGCGGCGATCTGCAGGAATAAGCAAGAAAGATTACGAAAAGGGCTGACCAGCGTCAGCCCTTTTTTATGCCCGTCATTCAGCGAGCAATGCGTTCATCCCAGTCGCGGGTAAAGACCGTCTCTTCGTTGTGTTTAACCGTCATTTTTCCGCTAACGATAAAATGCGTCCGGTCGCTGCGCATCTCCAGCACAATATCCGTATCCGTCCACCAGCCTTCTCGCCCAATTTTCATGTTCTGAGTCAGCAGATAATGCGCCGAGAGCGGGTCAGCATTCTGCACGGTCAGCTGACGCCGAAGGCTATGATCGACGGTCGTATTGATATCGTCAAAACGGTACACGCCCTCGCCAAACACGCCGCCCACGCCCTCGGTAATGCTCTGCCAGCTATCGCTCACCGCGTCATAGCGCAGCTCGCGTTCGACTCGCCCAGGGGACAGGATCGTAAGAGGCGTATTTGCCGCAGTTTCCGGCTGAGGATTAGGCCCGGCTATCGGCTTCACTTCCCGGCAAACCGGCAATTGCAGCCGGGCGCTCGCCAGGTCAACGCTAAGCGTTGCATTTTCGGCCATCGGCCAGACCATCGGCCAGAACGTGGTCGCCAGAGAAACACGCAGCCGATGCCCTGCGGCAAAGCGCCAGGCTATGCCGTCCAGCTGCACGGTGACGTTGACCTTTTCGCCGGGCACCAGCGCGACGTTCTGCTCCTGCCCCTGCAAATGACTCAGGTTCACCCAACCGTGACTGACGCGGGTCGACGCCCCGTCTGGCGCAACGTCCGACAAGCGGACATACAGCATGGCCGCTGGTTTATCGCTGGCGAGCGTAACGTCAAACTGCGGAAAACCGTAGATCGCCAGACTTTCGTCCAGCGGCGCGCTGTCAAAGCTTTCAGCAAGGCCTTCGTCCATCCGCTGATCGCTCGGGCTTTCCCCCAGCACGCCAGCCCCCATCCACTCCCCGGCAAACAGCCCGTGGTTCTGTACGCTACGGATCTCCTGCCGGTATGCATTTGCCAACGGCGTTGTCATCAGCCGGCCTGGCTGCAAATGCCAGCGCTGAGGTGCGGTCACCGCATCCGTATCATCCTCAATGGCAATCCACTCCCCGAAGGCCTGCGGACGCTGCGAATCGGGCCGCTGGCTGTCGTTGAGCCACGCCTGAATGCGCGGGCCGTCCAGCACGTCATTGTCGACCTGCTTCAGCCAGCGATCCCACCAGCTCACCGCCTCCTGCAGAAAGCCGATAGCCGGAGCAGGTGAACCGTCCTGCGGATAAATATGCGCCCACGGACCGAGAATCGCCTTACGAGGAACGTCGAGATTATCCATCAGGCGGAAGACCGCATTGCTGTAGGAATCCGCCCAGCCGCCCACCGCCATTACAGGGCAGGTAATGGCCTGCCAGTCCTCACCGACCGAGCCGTGTTTCCAGTAATCATCCTTCAACGGATGCTCCATCCACAGTGCCGGGAAGAAAGGCATGTTTTCAAGACGATTGAGCCAGGCCTGATACCAGCCCTCCCCCACCAGCTCCGGATCCTGCGGGCGGCTTTGATAGGCCAGCATAATCCCGCCCCACCACAGGTTATCATTCAGCAGGCAGCCGCCTTTGTAGTGGATATCGTCGTTGTAACGATCGTCCGTCGAGCAAACCGTAATGATGGCTTTTAAGGCCGGAGGGCGACGAGCGGCAAGCTGCAGGCAGTTAAACCCGCCCCAGGATTTGCCCATCATCCCCACGGCGCCGTTGCACCAGGCCTGACGGCTGATCCAGTCGATCACTTCCAGGGCATCTTCCTGCTCCTGCAGCAGATACTCGTCGGCCATCAGCCCGTCAGAGTCGCCGCTACCGCGCATGTCCACACGCAGTACCGCGTAACCATTGCCGGCGAAATAGCCATGCATCGGCTCATCACGAGTACGTGTTCCGTCGCGCTTGCGGTAGGGGATGTACTCGAGGATAGCGGGCACCGGCTGCTGCGAGGCCGACAAGGGCAGCCACATACGCGCGGCCAGGCGAGTCCCGTCTTGCAGAACGATCCACAGGTGTTCCGTCACGCTCACGCTGTGGGGAAATTGCGTTATCAGAGTTTTCATGAGGCTCCTGCCATCGCGTTTAACTGACGCTGACCCAGCACCTCGTCCAGCCAGGAGGCGCGCATTTCCGGCACCGAGGTCAGCAGTTTTTCGGTATAGCTGTGCATCGGGGCGCTGAATACCTGCCCGGTCGGCCCCTGTGCCACAACGTTGCCCTGATACATCACGGCAACCTGCTGGGCGATACGTTTTACCGTGCTCAGATCGTGGGTGATGAATAAGTAAGACAGCCCCAGCTGTTCCTGCAGGTTTCGCAGCAGCTTCAGAACCTCTTCTGCCACCAGCGGATCGAGCGCGGAGGTTGCCTCATCACAGATAATCAGATCTGGCTTTGCGGCCAGCGCTCTCGCAATACATACCCGCTGCTTTTGGCCCCCGGAAAGCGAACCTGGGTAGCGGTCAAGGAGGTAATCAGGGAGTTCGGTCAGCTTCAGCAACTCAAGCACCCGCGCACGAACCTGCTGTTTATCGAGGCCAAAATAAAACGCCACCGGGCGACCAATAGCCTCAAGCACGGTCTGTCTTGGGTTGAGCGCCACGTCGGGCAGCTGATAGATCATTTGAATACGCCGCAGCGTCTCTTTATCACGCTGCTGGTAGCGGTTGGCCAGCGTCTTGTCGGCGAAGGTGACCGTTCCCTTCGTGTCGCTCAGCAGGCCGCACAGGGCGCGAGCCAGCGTACTCTTCCCGCTGCCGGACTCGCCGATAATGGCCATCGTTTCCCCTTTGGCAATACTCAGAGAGACGTTGTGCACGACGGCCTTACCGTTGTACCCGGTTGAGAGATTTTCCAGCGCAAGGAGCCGCCCTTCAGGTTTACTTCCGGCGTGAACCGGCGTCAGGGCATGAGCACGTTCCGACACCAGCCGCTGGGTGTAGCTTTCGGCAGGATTTTGCAGAATATCGGCGGTGCTGCCGCTTTCCACTTCGCTTCCCTGCCGCAGGACCATGATGCGGTCGGCAATTTGGGCCACGACCGCCAGATCGTGGGTGATGTACAGCGCGGCGGTATTAAATTCTCTGACCAGCTTACGCAGCATCACCAGCACCTCGATTTGGGTGGTGACGTCCAGCGCGGTGGTAGGTTCATCCAGCACCAGAATATCCGGCCTGCAGGACATCGCCATCGCCGCCATCGCGCGCTGGAGCTGGCCGCCAGAGAGCTGATGCGGATAACGCTGGCCGATCGTTTCAGGTTCGGGGAGATCCAGCGCTTTAAACAGCGTCACGGCCCAGGCCTGCGCCTCCTCCTGATTCATCAAACCGTGCCGAAGTGGCCCCTCGCAAACCTGCTTGCCGATGGTTAGCGCCGGGTTAAACGCCGCGGCGGCGCTCTGCGCAACATAGGCCACGCGTTTACCGCGAAACTCCCGTTTCTCTTTGCTGGAAAGCGCCACAATGTTTTGCCCGGCAACCAGCACTTCACCGCCCGCAATACGGCAACCCGGCCTGGCGTAGCCCAAAGCGGCCAGGCCAATGGTCGATTTACCTGCGCCGGACTCACCAATGAGTCCCAGCACTTCACCGGGCATCAGGCTTAGAGAGATACCTTTCACCAGCGGCAGCCCCTGCTCGGTCTCAATGCGTAAATCGCGCATCTGTAAGATCGGTTGTGTCATCCCTCTTCTCCCAGCGAAAGGTTATTACGCACCAGCAGCCAGTCGACCACCAGGTTGACGCCAATCGTCAGCAGGGCAATGGCCGCGGCAGGGTAAAGCGGAGCAAACTGACCAAAATTGATGGCCTGAGCGTTGTCGCGCACCATGCTGCCCCAGTCCGCCCACGGCGGCTGAATACCCAGCCCAAGGAAGCTCAGCCCGGCAATAAACAGGAAGGTAAAACAAAAGCGCATACCAAACTCTGCCAGCAGCGGCGGCATGGCGTTAGGCAGAAACTCTTTGCGCACAATCCACCACAGCCCTTCTCCACGCAGGCGTGCCGCCTCCACGTACTCGAGACAAACAATCCCCTGTGCGACAAGCCTGGCAAGGCGGAAAACACGGGTCGCATCTAATAGCGCAATAGTCCCGACCAGGACGGGAATAGACGTTCCCAGCACGGACAGCACGATCAGCGCCAAAATCAGGACCGGAATCGACATCAGCGTATCAACGATGCGGGTGAGCACGACGTCCACCCAGCGCCCGTAAATAGCGGCGGTAAACCCGGTAATAATGCCCACCACAAACGAGATAGCGGTGATCGCCAGCGCGATGGCAATGGTAGTTCTGGCACCGAACAGAATGCGCGAAAGCATATCCCGCCCGAGGCTATCAGTGCCGAACGGCATCGAACTGGACGGCAGCATCCAGATGTCACCCACCTGCGCCGTTTCGCTGTGTGGCGCCAGCCAGGGAGCAAAAAGCGCGGCAATCAAATTGATGGCAATGATGGCCAGGCCCAATATTGCCGACAGCGGCACCGTGCGAATTTTAATATTTTTCATAGACTACCTCGCATGTCGCAGGCGTGGGTTGCACCAGATAGCCAGCAGGTCCGCCGCCGTATTCAGCAGGATATAGGTCCCGCCAAACAGCAGCCCGCAGGCCTGTACTACCGGCAGGTCACGCTTCGTTACCGCATCCACCATCAGTTGCCCAATGCCCGGGTAGACAAAGACCACCTCGACCAGAATGACGCCCACCACCAGGTACGCCAGGTTAAAAGCAATGACGTTGATGATCGGCGCCAGCGCGTTCGGCAGCGCGTGGCTGAGCACGATCCGCCAGCGGGAAAGCCCTTTTAGCAGCGCCGTTTCGATATAGCTGCTGGACATCACCGCGCCAACCGAGGCACGCGTCATGCGCAGCATATGCGCCAGGACCACCAGCACTAGCGTCAGCATAGGCAACGTGCAGGCATAGAGCCGCTCAAGGAGGCTGGCATCAGGGTCGACCAGCGCGAGGCTCGGGAACCAGGCCAGACGAATGGCAAAGAAGATTACCAGCAGGTAGCCCACGAAAAACTCCGGCACCGAAATGCTCATCAGCGTCAGCGTATTCGCCAGGCGGTCGAACCAGGAGCCACGCCATACCGCCGAGGCAATGCCCAGCACCACCGCTAACGGAATCGCAATCAGCGCGGCATAAACAGCAAGGAACAGCGTGTTCGCCAGGCGAGGCAGCAGCTCGGCACCGATAGGCTGGTTATTGGCAAGCGAAGTGCCCAGGTCACCGTGCAGCACACCGGACAGCCAGTGCAGGTAGCGGTAAACCGCAGGCTGATCGAGGCCCAGCTGCAGGCGCAGCGCGGCGATGGTTTCCGGCGTGCCGTTCTGGCCCAGGATGGCGCTCGCCACGTCGCCGGGCAGTAACTCGGTACCGACGAAGATCAGCCCCGAAACCAGCCACAGCGTCAGCACGCCCAGCAATAAACGATGAAGGATCTGTTTTTTCATTACGACTCCAGCCAGACGCGTTCAGCCAGGCGGCCACCCATGAAGTTGAACAGCGGGTGAGGTTTTACGCCGCCGACTTTCTTGCTGGTGGCATCCAGGTAGTCACCAAACAGCGGGATCATTGCGCCACCGTCATCACGGGCAATGCTTTGCAGCTCGCCATAAATTTCCGCACGTTTTTGCTCGTCCAGCAGCGAACGTGCCTGAATGAGCAGGCTGTCGAACTTGTCGTTTTTCCAGTGGGTGTCGTTCCATTTCGCCGTTGACTGCCAGGCGGTGGAAAACATCTGATCCGCGGTTGGGCGCCCGCCCCAGTAGCCCATGCTAAACGGTGCTTTCATCCAGACGTCATCCCAGTAGCTGTCCGCCGGCTGACGTTTGATGCTGACCTGGATCCCCGCCGCGGCGGCTTCGCCCTGGAACAGCGCGGCGGCGTCCAGCGCCCCGGCAAAAGCCGCATCCGATGAGGACAGCTCGAGCGGCAGCGCGCTAAGCCCCGCTTTTTTCAGGAAGAACTTCGCCTTATCAGGATCGTAGGCACGCTGCTCCAGGCTCTTGTTGAAGAAGCGATCGGTTTTCGGGATCGGATGATCGTTGCCGAGCGTGCCGTAACCCCGAAGGACGGTAGCCAGTAATTTTTCACGATCGATACCGTATTTAATCGCCGTACGCACATCGTTGTTGTTAAACGGGGCTACCCGGCAGTCCATCAGGAAGGTGAAATGCTGCCCCCCGGCCGCGCGCACAATGTTCAACGCCGGACTGCGCTTCAGGAAATCAACGGTTTTAAAATCAACGCGGTTGATGGCGTGTACCTGGCCCGAGATAAGGGCATTGGTGCGCGCGGTCGCATCGTTGATAACCAACACTTCAACGGCATCCACAAACGCGCGGTTTGGCTTCCAGTAATTAGGGTTGCGCTTGAAGTAGGAGCGCACGCCCGGCTGATACTGGTCAAAGACGAAGCCGCCGGTGCCAATCGGGTGCTTCCAGTCGGTAAATCCGTCCGGGACCACGACCAGATGGTAGTCCGCCAACAGAAACGGTAAATCGGCGTTGCCGCTGTCCAGGGTTAAGGTAATTTCGTTCTCGCCGCTCTTTTTCAGCTCTTTGATGGCCGCCAGCTGAGTTTTGATCGCGCTACGCGACTGGTCGCCACGGTGCAGGTTGATCGAGTAGAGAATATCTTCGACGGTGAGGGTTTTACCGTTGTGGAAGGTCACGCCCTGGCGCACTTTAAACGTCCATTCCTGCGCGCCCGGCTTCGCCTCCCAGCTTTCCAGCAGCTCCGGCGTGGCCTGGTTAGTTTCATCAATTTCTACCAGACCGTTCATCAGCATGTAGGCCTGATTGAGCGGCACCCAGTCGCTAAAGAGCGTAGGATCCAGAGAATCGCTAGTATTGCCTCCCGACATTCCCAGCTTGAGCACGCCGCCTTTTTTAGGCGTGGCCTCGGCGGCAAAACCCGCCAACGGCGAAAGCGATAACGCGCTGCCCATCCCAATCAGCGCCGCCGTGTTGATAAATGAACGGCGGCTCATGTTCACGCCTTGCAGGTATTTTTTCACGTCTGAACGATCGTCTTTCATTTATTTTTCTCCGTTATTATTTGTTTGTCTGACCACCGGCCAGATGCCATAGCACATCTATTTATGATTTATATCAAAACCGTTAAACACTGATGCATGAGTTTTTCGTATCAGACTATGAAAAAAACGCGCAGCAGAGCCGCAGCAAAAAAGATAATTTCCCGATCACGGAGTCACACCAGGAAAGAAAATGTGGAACTGCATACCCTTGTAGGCTTAATTGGCGTCTTTTGTTACCTGCTGGCCTACGCACTGGTTCAGATGCGAAGGCTATCAATAGATTCAAATGGTTATGCTTGTCTTAACATCGCGGGGTGCGTGGGCGGGCTGTATTCACTGAGCCATGACTTTAATTTGGCGTCGGTCATATCACAGTCGATGTGGTTGGTCTTCACGCTGGTAGGTATGCATACTTCTTATCGCCGCCGGGGGGAGTTAAAAAATAAAATACCGCCTCTGGATCTGGACACCATAAATAAACCAAAGGATTAAGATGTTTTAAATGTTTCTTTTTCTCGCCTTTATATAAGAAAAGGTTATGGCTAAAAGAAAGGTTAAATAATTTATTGATCGCGGCAATAATAAAATAATCATCTTATATGATTAACGTCTGTTTTCTGCTTATTCCGCCGAAGGCTGTCGCTGCAACCAGTTCATGACATGGCGAACAATCGGCTTCATATAGCGATCCTGAGGGATAAGCAGGAAACATTTACTGGCGGCCGCCAGCTTTCCAGGGTGCGCCGCAACAAGCTCGCCTCTATTAAGATAATCCTGCACCAGCCCTTCCCAGCCGAGTAATATCCCGTCTCCTCGCACCGCAGTCTCAACCAAAAACGGATAGTTATTGGCGCGCCAGGTCTGACGCGGGACAAAGCTCAGGACACTCTGCGAAGCAAACCAGTCGCTCCAGCCGGTCCACTCTCGCTGCGGATCGTCCTGAATCAGCAGCGTGTGCTGCAGCAGCGCTTCTGCGGGAGCGCCAGTCCCGATGCGTGACAGAAACGCCGGCGAGCACATCGGGTAGCAGACCTCGTCGAAAATCGGCGTGGCATGAAACCCCACCGGAACATCCCGAAGGTAAAAAATAGCCAGATCAAATTCCGATGAACGCAGTTCGGAGAAGTTGTCGGTGATTTTCATGCGAACCTGCAAATCCGGCAGCTCACGATGCAGCGCCGAAAGGCGCGACGACAGCCAAAGCGAACTCATGGCGCTGGTGCAGGCGATGGTCACCTGCGGCAACCCCGTCCAGCCCATCACTTCCGCCGTAGCATGTGACAATGCCGCCAGCTGTTGCCGCACGTGAGTGGCATACGCTTCACCCCTCGGCGTGAGCAATACGCGCCGCTGAGTTCGGGTAAAAAGCTTACAGCCCAGCATTTCCTCCAGCTGCAGGATCTGGCGGCTGGTCGCGCTTTGCGTCAGGTTTAACTCTTCCGCAGCACGAGAAATATTGCCGTAGCGGGCAACGCATTCGAAGGCGATAAGGGTATTGAGGGGCGGTAGCGGCTCAATCTGCATCAATGAAGCCTTAAAAGGCAACGGAACGGTCTCAACACACTAATAAGGAAGGCAGGGGCTGACAAGCCTGATGCATCAGAAATACATCAGGCTTCTCATGAAGGTATCGCGGGTGCACATAGGTTGTGCGTGGGTGCAGCGGATTATTTACCCCACGGAATAATCGGCACCGCGCTGATAGCGTTCTTCGGCGAGCCTTCTACCACCCGGTCAGAGTAGGCAAGGTAGGCCAGAGCGTTACGTTTGGCGTCATAGAAACGAACAACCTGCAGCTTTTTAAACACCAACGAGGTCCGTTTCTGGAACACCACGTCGCCCTCCGCTTTGCCGGCTTTAATTTTGTCGCTCAGCTCAACCGGCCCAACCTGCTGGCAGGAGATTGCCGCATCAGAAGTATCTTCGGCTAAGCCAAGGCCGCCTTTGATACCGCCGGTTTTAGCGCGGCTGATATAGCAGGTCACGTTCTTCACATCGGGATCGTCAAAAGCTTCCACAACGATCTTGTGATCGGGGCCAAAGACCTTAAACACCGTATCGACCGAACCAATCTGCTCTGCGCTCGCCCCAAAGCTGGCGGCCAGAATCGCACTGCAAAGTGCTAAAGCTTTATATTTCATATTGTTACCATTTTTCAAAGATCACCCTGCGGGACTATTCAACAATTGGATGAAAAATCGTTGAATATCACATTATTAGCAAAACCTGCCTCCACAATCGGCAAATTTGGCACAACTTGTTAAAAAAAAACGGTGAATGCATAAAGTACAAAAATGCTATCATCCGCTACCTTAGTAAACAGGCATTCGCTTGTATGGATGAGGATATTTTATGGATCAGGCTGGGATCATTCGCGATCTTCTTAGCTGGCTGGAGGGCCACCTCGATCAGCCTCTCGCCCTTGATAATGTGGCGGCAAAGGCAGGTTATTCCAAGTGGCATTTACAACGGATGTTTAAAGAGGTTACCGGGCACGCTATTGGTGCCTATATTCGCGCCCGCCGACTCTCCAAATCTGCCGTTGCCCTGCGCCTGACTGCGCGCCCTATTCTGGACATTGCGCTTCAGTACCGCTTTGACTCGCAGCAAACATTTACTCGCGCGTTTAAAAAACAGTTCGCCCAAACGCCCGCGCTTTATCGACGTTCTCCTGACTGGAGCGCTTTTGGTATGCGCCCGCCGCTGCGTCTCGGTGAATTTACGCTGCCGCAAGCCCATTTCATTACTCTGCCGGAAACGCATCTGGTTGGGGTAACGCAAAGCTACAGCTGCACGCTGGAACAAATCTCCGACTTCCGTAATGAGATGCGCATCCAGTTCTGGACACAGTTCCTGGGCAACTCACCGACGATTCCGCGAGTGCTGTACGGCCTGCATGAACCTCGTCCAAGCTCGGAAAAAGACGACGAGCAGGAAGTCTTCTACACCACGGCGCTCACCCCGGAGCTGGCCAATGGCTTCCTGCCGGATTCTCATCCGGTAATGCTGGAAGGCGGTGATTATGTGCAGTTCAACTACGAAGGGCTGGGCACCGGACTGCAGGACTTTATCCTGACGGTGTACGGCACCTGCATGCCGTCGCTAAACCTGACTCGCCGTAAGGGCCAGGACATCGAACGTTTCTATCCTCAGGATGAAACGCGGGATCAGGATGTGCCGATGCATATCCGCTGTGAATACCTGATCCCGGTACGCCGTTAACGCTGTATTTCATCCAGAGCAGGGGCATCAAGATGCGAGATGTCTCCTGCTGTCTCAACGACCCATCCAGAAGCCAGCCACGGGCTGTGCTGATAATCCACGCGGGATATTGAGCAGTTGCGCAGACGCAGGCGACGTTCAGCCCACGCAGGCAACCCCAGAATCGTGCTAACCAGCCCACCCAGCGCCATGCCGTGACTCACCAGCAGTGGGCGGCTTCCGGCCGGCAGTTCCCGGCAGGCATTCAGCGCTTCGTGCATACGGTTGCTCAGCTCCAGCATGCTTTCGCCTTCAGGGATACGCCCGTCCGGCGTGCCGTCCACCAGGAGACGGCGCCAGCTCTCTTCCTCTTCGGTCAGCGAGTCCATTTTACGACGTTCAAGCACGCCCATGTTTAGCTCGCGCAGGCGGGCATCGAAGATAATCTCGCAGCCGCAGGCTTCGGCGATGATCTCTGCGGTGCGGCGAGTACGACCTAAATCGCTGCTGATGATGTGGGTGATGCCAAGGGCCCTGGCCCGCTCGGCCACTTGCCAGGCCTGGCGTTCTCCGTTATCAGTCAGCGCGCTGTCTGACTGCCCCTGAATGCGGCGCTCCGCATTCCACTGCGTTTCGCCATGACGAACAAGGTATACCTGTAACATGCGTTTTTTCCGTTATACTCCGGTCACGAAATATCGAGAGTTCTGACTTATTATGAACCATGTCGTTGCTGCAACAACCAATCCCGCCAAAATTCAGGCGATTCTGCAGGCGTTTAGCGAGATTTATGGTGAAGGATCCTGCCATATTGAGCCCGTGGTCGTCGATAGTGGCGTGCCGGAGCAGCCCAACGGCTGTCAGGAAACGCGAACTGGCGCACGGTGCCGGGTAGCAAATGCCCGGGAGATCAGACCAGATGCCGACTTTTGGGTCGCCATTGAGGCCGGAATCGACGAAGGTAGCACCTTCAGTTGGGTGGTGATTGAGAACCGTCAGCAGCGCGGTGAAGCCCGTTCCGCTACCCTGCCATTGCCGGAAATTATTCTGCAGAAAGTCAGCGCCGGAAACGCCCTGGGGCCGGTGATGTCTGACTATACGGGCATTGATAAGATTGGACGTAAAGAGGGAGCGATTGGAGTGTTCACCGCCGGAAAGCTTACGCGTAGCAGCGTTTATCATCAGGCGGTGATTTTGGCGTTAAGCCCGTTTCATAACGAGATTTACCGCCGGTAGCGTATTTAGCGAGTTGGCTTTCCGCCCTGCAGCAGCTCTTTTTCAAGCCATTCACGCAGCTCGGTCGGCGCGGCCTTCAGGCTGTTGGAGCCGCGGGTAATGGTTGCAATACCCGCGCCCAGTTCGTTCTTCAGTTCACGCTGGCTAAGCTCGCCGCGCAGTAACTCTTCGATTATCCGAACTCGCGTTCCTAACGCTGTACGCTCGTCCGGCGTTAACAGCAGCGTCAGCAGCGGCATATGAAGGTCCTGCCCAAAAGCTTGCTGCAACAGCCCCACAAAGCGGAGCCACTCTTTATTACTTTGCTCGGCCTGTTCCGCCGAATATTGAGAGAGCTGAGTCATGTCAGGCCACCATACTCTTTAACTAGTACGGCAGCATAACATACTCTCCGCCCAATCAATAACGCCGCTGCCACTCGCTGTCGGACAGAATTTTGTCAGGTTGCCCCATGAAGTAGCGGTAATAAGCGTCATAAGCCAGCACGTTTTTCACATAGCCACGCGTTTCGGAAAACGGAATACTTTCCACAAACGCGATGGCATCAATCCGCCCTGCGCTGTTGCCGAGCCACGTCCGCACTCGTCCCGGCCCGGCGTTGTAGGCGGCGGAAGCGAAAATACGGTTGTTCTCAAACTGCTGGAACACGTACTGCAGGTAGCTGGTGCCGATATTGATGTTGGTGTCAGGATCCAGAAGCTGCACCGGGCTGCTGTAGCCAGGGATGCTGAACATCTTCACGGTATGGGTGGCGGTACCCGGCATGATTTGCATCAGGCCGCTGGCGCCTACCGGAGAACGCACCTTCGGGTTCCAGGCGCTTTCCTGACGGGCAATCGCCATCGCATAGCTTTGTGGCACGGTTTTGCCGCTCACGTAGCGGGCAAAGGTGCCTTTATAGGCCAGCGGGAAGCGCTCTTCCAGGTTATCCCACAGCTTGCCGGCAATGGTTGCCTGCACGCTAAGATCCCACCAGTCCTGCTCAAAGGCGTAGCGCGCCAGCCCACCCTGCTCCTGCTTGCTGCGGCTGGTGACCAGGTTTGCCCATTCGCTGCGTGCGGTATTGTCCATATTCCAGTACATCAGCTCACGGACTCGCGCCATTTCAGGCCCCTGCACCAGAGCGGGGTTAACGGGTTCGGCTTTATCCACACGCAGGGGATATTCTTCCCCCAGCCGCTGTGCGGCCACCATCGGGTAGAAACCGCGCTGCTGCATCAGAGATCGCAGGATCCCTTTGGCTTCATCATCACGCCCGCGTTCCAGCAGCAAATCGGCCTGCCAGTAGCGCCATTCGTCTTTCTCTTTGGCTTCCATCGGCAGACGCGCAAGCCAGGTATTCAGGCCTGAACGGTCACCGGCGCCCAGAGCCATACGCACTCGTCTCTCAATCAACGATGTAGACTGGGAACGCATAATCGCGTCATCCCGCCAGCGGGCCTGCTCATCCGTCACGTCGCTGCCCATCAACCGCCAGGCAACAACGTCACGCAATTCCTGCGCCTGCTCCTCGGTAAGCTTCTGCGCCTGTACTAAAGACGGGATCATCAGCCGGGCATTTTCCACGTCCTGGCGGGCTACGCTCGCGAAGGCGATAGCCGCAGCCTGCCGCGTAAAGTCCGTCGCGCCCACCGTATTGGCGAAAGTCAGCACCGTACTCGGGTTATTTTGCAGGCTTATCAACGCGCTGGAGATAGTCTGGTAGTCAGCGGGCATCTGGTTCGCCAGCGCGTTCACCAGCGAGGTGTTGCCCTCTTTCATCGCCAGACGGATGCGCTCAAGGTAAGCCAGCGGATCCTGAGTGCCGGAAGCACGCCATGCGGAAAACAGCGCGTCACAGCTCGACGGCTGGCTTTTTCCCGTTAGCCAGAGATCTTTCGCGCCGGCCCAGGCGGCGTCTGTCTGCCCGGTGTTCCACCTGGCAAAATAGTAATTACATTTTGCTTCATTGGTTGCAGGCGGCTCTGGGCTGAAGGCCAGTAGACCGCGCCAGTCCTGGCGCCTTGCCAGCTCGTTAACAAAGCGGGAGCTTAAGTTTCGCGCCGGAGGCAGCGTTGGGTTAGCCTGAATAAACTGAGTCACCGCCACGGTCGGCTCGTTCATCAGGTCGTCGGTTAGCTGACGGTATTCGAGATAAGGATAAAGAGGATAGGTTTGCAAAGTGGGCATCAGCTGCTGCACCACGTCCATTTGCTTGTTATCCCAGGCCTGTTTAATTTGCGCGTAGCGGCTGCGTTGCTCATCCAGAGAATCCGCACGTACCGCGCCGTTTAACATCACCAGGCTAACGCCCGCGGCAAGCAACTGCCATGCGACTTGTTTGGCTTTTAACACACCTTCTCCTCACTGTTTTCCTGACGGCATCATGCCTGCGCTGCAATAAGCGAATGAATTCATGCTAACCAGGGGAGACACAATACGCCATGTCCGAAAGGTATATTTTGGTCATTAAACGTATAAAGACGCCATGCGCGGCAGAACCACGATGCCCCGCTGGGATTAGACCGGGAAAACCGCTACACTTCGCCTTTGTTATGTACCATCTTACATCACGATAAAAGAGGCAAAGTCGCACTGTGGCTCAATTCGTTTATACCATGCATCGTGTCGGCAAAGTTGTCCCGCCGAAACGACATATTCTGAAAAATATTTCGCTCAGCTTCTTCCCTGGCGCCAAAATCGGCGTGCTGGGTCTGAACGGTGCCGGTAAATCCACCCTGCTGCGCATCATGGCCGGCATCGATACCGATATCGAAGGTGAAGCCCGTCCTCAGCCTGGCCTCAAGATTGGCTACCTGCCGCAGGAACCTAAGCTGAACCCGGAACACACCGTACGTGAGTCCGTAGAAGAAGCCGTTTCCGAAGTGGTTAACGCGCTGAAAGGCCTGGACGAAGTCTATGCCAAATACGCCGAGCCGGACGCGGACTTCGACAAGCTGGCCGCGCAGCAGGGCAAGTATGAAGAAATTATCCAGGCGCACGACGGTCATAACCTGAACGTGCAGCTGGAGCGCGCCGCCGATGCCCTGCGCCTGCCAGACTGGGATGCAAAAATTGAGAAGCTGTCCGGGGGTGAACGCCGCCGCGTTGCGCTGTGCCGCCTGCTGCTCGAAAAACCAGACATGCTGCTGCTCGACGAACCAACCAACCACCTGGATGCAGAATCCGTGGCGTGGCTGGAACGCTTCCTGCACGACTTCGAAGGGACCGTTGTGGCGATCACCCACGACCGTTACTTCCTCGACAACGTCGCCGGCTGGATCCTGGAGCTTGACCGTGGGGAAGGTATTCCATGGGAAGGTAACTACTCCTCCTGGCTGGAGCAGAAAGATCAACGTCTGGCGCAGGAAGCCTCAACGGAAGCCGCTCGCCGTAAATCTATTGAGAAAGAGCTGGAGTGGGTTCGTCAGGGCGCTAAAGGCCGTCAGTCTAAGGGCAAGGCCCGTCTGGCACGCTTCGAAGAGCTGAACAATACCGAATACCAGAAACGTAACGAAACCAACGAACTGTTTATTCCACCTGGCGCACGCCTGGGGGATAAAGTGGTGGAAGTTAGCAACCTGCGTAAATCCTACGGCGACCGCCTGCTGATTGACGACCTGAGCTTCTCCGTACCGAAAGGCGCTATCGTCGGCATCATCGGCCCGAACGGCGCGGGTAAATCCACCCTGTTCCGCATGATGTCCGGTCAGGAACAGCCTGACAGCGGCTCTATTACCCTGGGTGATACCGTGAAGCTGGCCTCCGTGGACCAGTTCCGTGACGCCATGGATAACAGCAAAACCGTGTGGGAAGAAGTCTCCGGCGGCCAGGATATTATGCGTATCGGTAACACCGAGATGCCAAGCCGTGCCTACGTCGGCCGCTTTAACTTCAAAGGCGTCGACCAGGGCAAACGCGTAGGCGAGCTGTCCGGCGGTGAGCGCGGTCGTCTGCACCTGGCGAAACTGCTGCAGGTTGGCGGCAACGTTCTGCTGCTCGATGAACCAACCAACGACCTGGATATCGAAACCCTGCGCGCGCTGGAAAACGCCCTGCTGGAGTTCCCGGGCTGCGCGATGGTTATCTCGCACGACCGTTGGTTCCTTGACCGTATCGCGACCCACATTCTGGACTACCAGGATGAAGGTAAAGTGGAGTTCTTCGAAGGTAACTTCACCGAATACGAAGAGTACAAGAAGCGTACCCTCGGCTCCGATGCCCTGGAGCCAAAACGCATCAAGTACAAGCGCGTTACCAAGTAAATGTAAAAGGCACCTTCACGGTGCCTTTTTTATGGCTAGCCCCCGATCCATGGGGGAGTTCTTAGTTACACGTTTCTTGCAAATCCCCGTGAGATATCTTTCGCTCCGCAGTTTTTCCGTTCACCCGTAGATCTGTTTTCCCCGCAAGTTCAGCGCACGGTGAAGCGGTAAACCCAC